>CAYJHE010000008.1:8572-32576 GCA_964369675.1 uncultured Desulfovibrionaceae bacterium
AAGCCGTGTTTTGACAACTGTTCTAAGAAAGGATCAGGGTCTAATTGTTCCATATTCCAGACGCCAGCTTTCATCCAATGTCCTTTGAGCATCATCATCGCGCCTATCATCGCCGGAACGCCAGTTGTATAGGAAATTGCTTGTGAGCCTACTTCCTTATAGCATTCTTCATGGTCGCATATATTATATATGTAGTAGGTTTTTTCTTCGCCCCTCTTTTCGCCCTTCATCACATTACCAATACAAGTCTTACCCTTTGTACGCGGACCAAGTGAAGATGGGTCAGGAAGAAGTTTTGCCAAGAATTGCATAGGCACAATTTCTTGCCCTTGATATTCCATTGGCTCAATTGAAGTAATGCCAATATTATCAAATACTTTTAAATGATTGAGATAGGCATCACCAAAGGTCATCCAAAATCTTGCCCTTTTGAGCCCTTTTAGATTTATAACCAAAGACTCTAATTCTTCATGATACATCAAATAGCAATTTTTCTCGCCTATACCTTCAGGAAAGTCAAAAACCATCTTCCATGATAATGGGTCTGTTTCTACCCATTCACCTCTTTCCCAATAACGTCCCCTTGCTGTGACTTCACGCAAATTGATTTCAGGATTGAAGTTTGTTGCAAAAGGAAGTCCGTGGTCACCAGCATTTGCATCAATAATATCAAGCACTTCAACTGTGTCGAGATAGTGTTTCATAATATAGGCTGCAAAAACATTGGTCACGCCAGGGTCAAAGCCTGAACCTAGAAGAGCCATAAGGCCTTTTTCTTTAAACTTTTCTTGATATGCCCACTGCCATTTATATTCAAATTTAGCTGTGTCTAAGGGTTCGTAATTTGCTGTGTCTAAATAGTGCACATTTGCTTCAAGGCATGCATCCATTATATGCAAGTCTTGATAAGGAAGCGCAATATTCATCACTAGCTCTGGTTCTATTTTTTTAATAAGAGCCACAAGTTCTGGGACATTATCTGCATCAACTTTATATGTATGAACTTTTTGCCCTGTGCGTTTTTTTACATCTTCGGCTATTGCATCGCACTTTGAAAGTGTTCTACTTGCTAAATGTATTTCTGTAAATACCTCTGGCACCATTGCACACTTATGCACAACCACATTACTCACACCACCTGCGCCTATAATTAATACTTTTGACATTCTTTCCTACCTTATTATATGTTATACATTTGTTCCATTTTATTTATACATATTAAAAAGGTTAATGCTTCTTGTCAAGACTTCTATTATTACATCTCTATGACAATTTCAAAAGAAACTTTAGGCTATAATTTTTTTTAGAAAAAGCCTAAATATTTTTTCCTTCTATCCGATAGATATAGCATGGCTAAGAAATCTATCGTGACTTCAATAGTGGAGGAGATAAAGCAATTTTATATTAGAAAACACCTTTTTTCACAGAAATAAAAAAAATTTCAAAAAACCCTATTAATAAAAACAAGCTTACCGATAAGCAAGTTAACAACAATGAAAACGCACTACATGGAAGTAGTGTTCACATTCATAAAAATTTTATGATAGAAATTCATGGAGGAATTCATCATGTCAATGGTAATCAATAACAACTTAATGGCTAATAGCACTTCTCGTATTTTGTCAAACCACTATAAAGAATTAGAAAGTTCTATTGAAAAACTCTCATCAGGTATGCGTATCAACTCAGCTGCTGACGATGCTGCAGGACTAGCAATTTCTGAACTTATGAAAGCTGATATCGCTTCTTACCAACAAGGTATCCGTAACGCCAACGATGCTATCTCACTTATTCAAACAGCTGACGGCGCTATGGGCGTTATAGATGAAAAGCTTATTCGTATGAAAGAATTAGCTGAACAAGCTGCAACAGGTACTTACGATGCAACTCAGCGTGCTATCATCGATTCAGAATACCAACAAATGGCTTCAGAAATCACTCGTATCGCAAACGCAACAGAGTTCAACAACACAAAACTCTTAAACGGTAACCTTTCAGGTGCTACACACGATGGTTCAGGAACCACTTCACTTGGTAAGCTCAAAGTCCACTTTGGACCAAGCAACAACAGTGCTGAAGATTACTACTACATCCAAATCGGCTGTGTAACAGCTTCTGCTCTTGGTGTTGGTAACCAGTCTAACTTAGATGCTGGTAACAACATCTCAACACAACAAAATGCACAGCTCGCTCTTGATGCTATCAACGCAGCTATTGTTTCAAAAGATACTATCAGAGCTCACTTAGGTGCAACTCAAAACCGTTTAGAAAATACCATTTCTAACTTAGAAATCCAATCTGAAAACTTGACAGCAGCTGAATCTCGTATTCGTGACGTTGACGTTGCAACTGAAATGACAACATTTGTAAGAAACCAAATCCTTACACAATCTGCTGTTTCTATGCTCGCTCAAGCGAACCAAATGCCGCAATTAGCAGCTTCACTTATAGGATAACATTAATAATCAATTGTAATTTCAGCTTCATACATTTTGTATGGGGCTGAAATAAAACAAGATTTTATCCTATTTGCGAACATAATTTGGAGTTTTTATGAACTCAAGTAGAGATATTTTGGGAATTTTTCTTATATATTTCTAAGTTGGAGAATTTCTAAGTATATAGCTAATGCACCAATAGCCACCTTTTTTGAGGTGGCTTTTTTTTATTAAAAACTTTTGAAAAAAAATACATTTGCCCGAAAAAATTGTGCATAAAAATCTTTTTTTTCACAAAAACAAACACTTATCAATAAGCCCTCCATTTCTTCTACTTGCCAAAGGATTAAAAGTGATTTATATTCTTTTTTTAGAAAAACTTTAAACTTGAATATGCTTCTAAATTCAGAAATTTTGTAGAATTTAAAAAAATACAAAAGAATGCTTAGAAACACATTCTAATCCTAAGAGGTGAATATATGGCTAAGAAAGCCGCAGTTAATCCAGAAGAAGCAAGACTTGATGCATTAAAAACAGCCTTGTCGTCTATTGAAAGAAAGTACGGTCAAGGCGCTGTAATGAAACTTTCAGACGGCGTACACAATCCCGTTGCTGTTATCCCAACAGGTTCGCTTGGTATAGACCTTGCGCTTGGTGTTGGCGGTGTACCAAAGGGCAGAGTGACAGAAATATACGGGCCTGAATCTTCAGGTAAGACAACTCTTGCGCTTCACATCATTGCAGAAGCGCAAAAAAATGGCGGAACAGCTGCCTTTATTGATGCCGAACACGCGCTTGATACCATTTATGCAGAAAGACTTGGCGTAAACACAGCAGATTTACTCATAGCTCAGCCTGATCACGGTGAGCAAGCACTTGATATTGCTGATATGCTTGTTCGCTCAAACGCAGTTGACCTTGTTGTTATCGACTCCGTTGCTGCGCTCATTCCGCAAGCAGAGCTTGAAGGCCAAATGGGCGAAACGCAAATCGGCGGTCACGCAAGACTTATGTCACACGCGCTCAGAAAGCTCACAGGAACTATTCACAAGTCACGCACTTCTGTTATCTTCATCAACCAAATCCGTATGAAGATAGGAACAATGGGCTATGGCTCACCTGAAACAACAACTGGTGGTAATGCGCTTAAATTCTACTCTTCTGTGCGTATGGACATAAGAAAGATTGCTACATTAAAGGATAAGGAAGAACCTTTTGGCTCACGCACAAAGGTGAAGGTTGTGAAAAATAAAATGGCGCCTCCTTTTAGAGAAGCACTTTTTGATATTGTGTGGGGCACTGGTATTTCACGCACAGGCGAACTTATCGACTTAGCTACTGACGCAAATATCATCGATAAATCAGGCTCTTGGTTTGCTTATGGTTCTGAAAAACTAGGGCAAGGTAGAGAAAATGTGCGCGCGCTTCTTGAGCAAAATGACGAATTGCGCTTAGAAATCGAGAAAAAGGTGATTGACCATTTAGGCATGAACCCACAAGCCTTTGTTCCAACTGCAGAAGATATTGCAGAAAGCCTTGACGAAGACGATTCAGACGATTAATTAGTCGAATAATCAATACTATGCGCCCTATTTTAGTTAAAGTATACGGTAATCTTTTTCCTGTTCCACGCGAATGCTATAGCCTTTGTGAGGCTGTTTTGCAAGCGTGGAACTTGGAAGATATTGAAGATATTCTTTTTTATGAAAAGGATATGGTGCGCTTTAGCTTTGAGGGCGATTTCTTTCCCTGTGATGAAATTGTAGAAGTTCTTAAAAGCTTTGATAATAGCCAAACAGAGGGAAAACTTGATTGCATTGATGTTGAAGAATGGACGCTTACACGGCATTTTTTCAAAAAAGATGAAGAATATAGAGTGAACACAGCTTCGCTCAATCACGCATTAGAGAAACAATCTTTATAAAAAAAGGGAGCTTAGCTCCCTTTTTTTTTATAATTAAATATCACTTGAGTTTAGAGCACTTCATATTAACCGCTCAATATTCGGTTTTCCAAAGGGCGGTGACCCGTGAGCTTAATCCTCTTGCTCGCCGAAGGCAAAAAATCATTACTTCTTTTGAAAAGCAATATCCACAGCTTCTTCTAAGAAGCCTTGCGGAATTTTGTGATTGTAAACTTCTTCCATAGACTTAGCAAGTGCGTAAAGACCTGCACTAAGATCAGCCCAATCAAGCCAGCCCATATGCCCTATGCGCATCATTTCAGCTGCCATAGGCGCTTGGCCTTGTGTAACAATGACTCCGTACTTTTCATACATATGCTTAACTACAGGTTTTGAATCAAGTCCCTCTGGCATGTAAAGTCCTGTCACACCCCATGCAAAATGTTTTTTTGCTGCAAGCTCAAAGCCAAGTTTTTGCACAGCTGTTCTTGTCATTTGTGTGAGTGCCCATTGTTTTTGGTAAATAGCCTCAAGTCCGTCTTCAAGCAACATGCTCAGTGCTTCGCGAAGTCCAAGAATAAGAGAAACTGGCGAAGTGAAAAGTGTTTGATTTTTTAGGCAATTTTCTTTTTCTTTGAGTAGGTTGAAGTAAAAACACGTTGTCTTAATTTTTTCGGCTTTTTCCCATGCTTTTTGTGAAAGTGAAATAAGCGCAAGCCCAGGAGGAAGCATCAATCCTTTTTGTGAACCTGTGAGCAAGCAGTCAATTCCCCACTCATCCATTGGACAAGGCGAAATACCAACTGCGGAAATGCCGTCTGCAATTAAGAGAACATTTTTCTTTTTAGTCACTTGCGCAAGTTCTTGTATGGGCATTTGCGCGCCTGTGCTTGTTTCACTCACTTGAAGAAATACAGCACTTATGCCTTTATTTGCGTCTATTAACTGTTCAAGTTCCTCTGCTTCAATAGCTTCACCCCACTTGAGCACATGTTCAATGACTTCAAGCTTGTGTGTTTGCGCAATCTTTGTCCACCTTTCGCCAAACTTGCCAGCATTGATGACAAGCACTTTTTCATTTGCTTCAAATAAGGTGTGCACAGCAGCTGTCATCGCGCCTGTTCCTGAACAAGCAAGCGGAAGTACAACTTCTTTTGTGCCAAAAAGTGTTTGCAATAAGACTTGCGTTTCTTTAAGCGCAGTGACAAATTCTGGCTTTCTGTGGTGTATCATTGGAGTTGCCATTGCAAGTCGAACTCTATCTGGAGTTTCTGTTGGCCCTGGAGTGAGTAAGCGAATCTTATTAAATAGTTTTGACATTTTTCTGACCTTTTTATGTTTTTTTTGCCTTTGCAAGCAAAAGTAGCACGCATGTTCACTTCGTTCACATGCTTTTTATATTGAATTGAAGTGAAGTGTGGTTAACTTGGTATTACAATTTGAATAGATAAAATTATAAAGAGTTTAAAAAAAATAGTCAATGTCTAATGCAGACGCTTTAAACCGAAAAAGCCTTGCTAAAGCAAGGCTTTTGTCAAAAAACTAAACTGTTTGAACCTTCAATCGAAGTTGAAACACGTCGCTAAAATTAGAATCTAGCTGGACGTGGTTCGCGTGGTTTTGCTTCGTTTACACGAAGTGTACGACCACCAAAAGAAATGTTATCTAATGCTTCTACGGCAGCTGTTGCGCCTGGTTCTTCCATTTCTACAAATCCAAAGCCGCGAGCACGACCTGTTTCGCGATCGCTCACAAGCTTAACGGAAACAACTGAGCCGTATTCAGCAAAGAGACTGTGAACTTGTTCATTAGTCGCTGACCACGGAAGATTTCCTACATAAAGAGACTTAGTCATAATATACCCCTGAAAAGTGAGAATAATGCATAGGGACAAGTAAACAGGATGTTCAAATGAGATATATGCATAACTTTATAAAATCAAACTATCAAATTTTTTTTACAAAGTCAAGAAAAATATTCAGAATATCTTATTTTTTTAAATAATTAAGCCTTTAATTTTTTTGCCTTTTCCCATTGTTTTATTTCTACTTTTGCTTTTTCCCATACTGGCTCAACAAGATAGGCTGAACGCTGAGGCATTATAGATAAAATTGAATGACTATCATTCTGTTTAATACTCACTTCAATTTCTTTGTTTTCCTCTTGTGAAAACTTCACTGCCTTTGGCGAATAAGAGGCAAGCATTTGCGCTGCATGAGCTATGTCTTCATTGGTTATTGTAGCTTTTTCACAAGAATTTGGCGCAGGTCGCATGAGTGCCAAAGGAGAAGGAAAACCGTTAACCCTCATCACAATATCATTTGCCTTACTATTATTCTCTAAATCAGTGTTGTCGTCCTTATTTCTTCCTATAATAAGCCACTGATTTTTCTCACTATGCCAAAACTGTCTGCCTATATTTGCAAGTGTAAAATTTTCTGCATTTGCTTCGTGCTTACTTAGCACACTCCAATAGCGAGCTGAAGTGTCTTTTTCTGTAAGCTTACAACCGCCTGCAGGTGTTGGAATTTCAGTAATTCCAAGTTCTTGTGCAAGTTGTAATTGTGGCTGTCTGCCCCTGCCTGAAAAATTATGTAAGAGTTCACGCTTTACAAGCCCCTCTCTTTCTGGCTTTGTTTCGTCCATATGCAAGGCGCAAAGCGGGCGAAGAAGTATGTCCTTTATTTCTGCATCTCTGCGAATAACATTAAGCGTGTCTCTTCTTTGCGACATAGGTCTTTGGCCTAAGACTTCACCTGAAATAATGAACTTTGCATTATATTTATCAAGCAATTCCCTTGTTTTGGACATCATTAAAATCTTGCAGTCTACACATGGATTTAAGCACGAGCCAAAACCATAAGTGGGATAATTTTTTATCAAATTTGCGTAATCTTCGCCTATATCAATTGCTTCAAGGTCTAAGTCGTAGATCTTTTCCCAGTGGCTTAATTTTTCAGCATAGCCAAAAAAAGGTGAGGTGAAGTGCAGAGACTTCACTTTTAATCCTTGAGCTTGAATTGTTCTCGCAGCTAAAATACTGTCTAATCCGCCGGACAAAAGGGCGAGGGCATCGTATTGTTTTGTCATATTACTCTTCTTTAGTGCTTTATTTAATACTTACTTTTGTTTTTCTTTATATTTTCTTTGCTGTAATTGAATGTTTGTGTGTGTCAAAAACCTTGACTTTTAAAAGTGAACCAATGGGGTCATTAGAGTGAACATGCACTGAATTACCATATATATCACGAGCTTGAACAGTCTTTGTTTTCTTGTTCACACTTTCAACCAGGACTTCAATTTCTTTGTCTATAAAGGAGTTGAGGTATTGCGCGCCTAATTCTCTTTGAAAATCTTGTAATCTTTCAAGTCTTTCTAACTGAATTTTTGGGTCAATCTTATCTGGCATAAGTGAAGCCTTTGTGCCTGGTCTGTCGGAATAAGCAAAGGAATAGGAAAAGATAATAGGTGCTTGCTTCATAATATCAAGGGTTTCTTGAAATTCTTCTTCTGTTTCGCCCGGAAAACCGACAATAATGTCTGAAGCAAATGCCATATCAGGGCGTACTTTTTTCGCTTTTTCCACAAGTTGCAGATAATATTCTCTTGTGTAAGGTCTGTTCATTCTCTGCAAAGTTCTGTTTGAACCAGCTTGAATAGGCAAGTGCAAGCGAGGGCACAGTGTTTCTAATTCGGCAAAAAGAGCTATAGTGTCATCAGAAAGATCTTTAGGGTGGGGAGTCATAAAACGTAGGCGTTTTAAGCCTTGTAATCTATCGATTTTTTTTAATAGCTCAGTAAAAGTACAGCCGTCATTCAATCTGTCTAAGCCAAAAGCATTCACGTTTTGACCTAATAAGTGAATTTCCTTTACTCCCTTATCAAGCCAAGCTTTGCACTCGTCTAAAATAGAGGCAGTTGAGCGAGATTTTGGCACACCCCTTGTGTAAGGAACAATGCAATAAGAACAATAATTATCACAGCCTTGCATGATATTAACATAAGCTACAGCTTGAGCGCTGTTGTCGTCTTCAAGGTAATGAGACCTATCTGGAAAAATAGAAATAAAGTCTGTGTATGAATCCTTAACCTTAATTTCAAAAAGAGGATTTGCTTCTTGCTTACTTATTATTTCTTGTATAAGTTCCGGTGCATTATGCAAAACATCAGTACCAAGAACAAGTTTTATTGTCTTGTGCTTTTGAAATATTTCTTCGCCTAATTGCTGTGCAACGCAGCCCATGACAACACCCCACATGCGCGGATTTAATTTGCGCATGCGTCCTATAGTGCTATGCACATTTTTTTCAGGCTTATCGCGCACGGAACAGGTATTTAATATAAAAAAATCAGCTTCCTTTGCTTTTGCTTCTTCTGTATGCCCCATTGAACTCAATGCGCGAGATAACCATTGAGAATCGTTTACATTCATTTGACAGCCAAAGGTGATTATATGAAATTTTGCCATATGTGTTCCGTGATTATGTTTTTAAAAAAGTTTTTCTATGTGTATTTGCTTTAACCTGCTTTGTCAAATAAGATTTGCACGAGAAAATTTTTTAAATAGCCGCTAAAGCTCTAATAAAGGGCGATGTGCATTTAATAAAACATTGGCATTAAAGACTTTTTTGTTAAATTTTATAATAAAAATCTAAAGTTTTTAAAGAGACAAAAAACACTTGCAATTATTTATAAAATTGCTTATAGTTGTATAAATAATATTTGGGGTAATAGGATGGCTAAAGGTATTTTTACTTTCATACGCGAACAGAATCTCGCAAATAAAATCACTTTATTAAGAATTTTTGCCCTTGTTCCCGTTATCTTTTTTCTGTCTTTTCCAAGTCCTTTATTTTGCGCTATAGCATGCTTTATTTTTTTCATTGCATCTATGAGCGACATGCTTGATGGCTATATAGCACGCAAATATCAATCCGTCACTAACTTTGGTAAATTCCTTGACCCTCTTGCAGATAAGTTATTGATATGTTCTGTTTTTATTCAACTTTCCTTCCTAGGTTGGTTGCCTGCTTGGGTGAGCATTATTATAGTTGTGCGCGAACTTGCAGTTACAGGACTTAGGGCTGTAGCAGCAGATGAAGGCGTAGTTATTGCAGCAGATAAATATGGAAAATATAAAACAATTTTTCAAGCAGTTGCCTTAGGCCCTCTTATTTACCACTACCCGCTTTTTGGTTTTGATGTAAACATAGCTGGCTATGCTATTCTTGCTATTGCATTAATTCTTACTGTGTATTCAGGCTATAATTATTTTTCATCTTTTTATGGTTCCTGGGCTTCAAGCGTCAATAAAAACAATTAATTTTTTACAGGGAAAAGAATATGGATGTTGCAAAAAATGATATGACTTTATATATAAAATGCATTGTTCTTGCAATTTGTATATTATTCAACATATTTGCGCTTTCAAATATTCTTTTTGGAGAGCAAAGTATTATTGCTTTACAAAATGCCAAAGAAAGTTTAAATAACATACAGGCGCAAATAAGGGAAGTTGACCACAAAAATGCGCAACTTTCTAATGAAATCAGACTGTTAAAGACTGATACTGCCTACCTTGAAAAGACCATTCGTCAGCAATTGAACTATGTAAAAGGTTCTGAAATTATCTATATATTTGAAGAAGAAGAAGCAAATCCTTATTGGCAGGGAGCAAGCACAAATGAGTGAAAGGCTCGAACTCTATAAAGAAATCATTGAACTAGACCCACAGTCTAGGGTTTTCTTTAAGTATGCCCAACTTCTTGAAAAAGAACAAAGAGTTGACGAGGCTTTGAGCGCGCTTGCCAGAGGATTGGAATTTCAGCCTGACTTTATGGAAGCAAGGCTCTACTATATCGACCTACTCACAAGAAATGACAGACTAGAAAGCGCAAGCATACAACTTCATAAATTTACCTCGCTATTTAAAAAATATCCTGCATTTTGGCTCACTTGGAGTAAGCTTACTATGGAGGAAAACTCTACAGTAGGCTCAACCCTTGCTCTTTTATCGGCTTTGTTCAACAATCCATCTCTTTCTGTTATGCAGATTTTTCAAGCTGGCTTGCAAAGCTATACAGATCAAATCAGCACAGCAAAAATGCCAACAAATGCGCAAAATCCTATTGCCCAAGATTTGCGTACAAATAAAGCAGAAACAGAACACCCTCTTTCTGTAAGCGACACTATCACAGCTATTCTTGCATCAAACGATTCTCTTTCAAGTCTCAGTTCTATGGATATTTTTGATTCAAAGGACGCATCTTTTGACACAGACTTTTTACAAGAAGATTTTAACGAAGAAGTGAGCATAAAATCTTCTGTGCACACTCGTTCAATGGCGGATTTACTTGCAGAACAAGGCGACATTCAAGGCGCTATAGCCATATATTCAGAACTCTTGGAAAAAGCAAGTGGCCATGAAAAAGAAGAAGTAGCAAAGAGATTAAATTCTTTGAGAAACCATTTTGAAGTTGCAGAACACGCAAACACTTCATCAAATCAGCCAACTAAGAATTCTGAAAAAAATCAGAGCGAAAAAAAACTTGCACCGCGCATGCAATCCATGTTAGAAAGATTAGCAGATAGGTTAGAAGATAGAGCTTTACGCACAAACTAATTCTTCATACCTTCCTGCATAGAACTTTTGCTAAGCTTTGCTTACAGCTCTATGTTATACTTTCATAATAAGGAAAACATAATGAAAAAAACATCTTTGCTATTGAGTATGCTTGCTCTTCTTGCATTCCTCCCTGCATGTACGGCTGTTCAGGATTCACAAGCATGGAAGTCTACAAAATCTTTCTATTATACAAAAATCAACAAACCTGCCACCTTTGACTATATGCCCGCAGAAGCGCTCACAGAACCTCAAGAGCTTTTATCGGCAAATCTAATCGCAATAGACTTACAATTAGAAAAATTTCAGCATGACTTTGAACATCTAAACATGCCTCCAACTTCTTCACAACTTCAAGAATTTTTTGAAACCTATCCTTGGGCCTCAGGCGTATCCTTAATGGATAAAGATGGAAAAATCACTGGTTCTATGCCTGAAACTTATAGTAAAACAATAGACTTCACTCCTTTACTACAAATTCCGCCAAAACAAAAGGAAAGAGAAATCAGAGTGATGATTCACGATGACCCTGAAGGGCCTGAAATTATATTAGGCAGACCAGTATACACTCCAGAAGGTGAGTTCTTCGCCATACTTGCAGTTTATTTTGACATGAAAAAACTGCTCACCTACCTCAATACTTCACCAACTATCTTTGCTCTTGCTGGAAATACACCTATATGGTTAGGCGAATTTACTATGAGCCAAACACCTTTAGCAACTATTGACTTTACGCAAGAAATTCAAGAAAGAACCATGGGTGAAATTTCAACACCAAGTGGAACAGCTTTTTGGATTAACAGATACTTATACCATCAACCACTTATTTTTGCTGTGATTCAGCATTAATATTCTTTATTAATCAAGATAAGAAGGCACTGCAAAATTTTGTAGTGCCTTTTTTGCTTTTAACCATATCATTTTATAGCATTTTGCAAGAGCTAAATTATAACATAAGAAAGAAGTGAACATGCTTTCTGCTCTTCTTTCCTAGGTTCGGAGAGCTGCTTAATTCAAGAATAAACCCTTATTTTTAAAATGAAACAGTATTTAAGCAAAACTTAAAACTTTTTACACAAATAAAAAATAATTTCTTCTTTAGCTTTTCTCGCGCGCTTAGCCGTGCATACTAAGGTTTCCAAAGGAAATTATTTCCTTTGGTCGCCGAAGGCAAAAGAAAAAGCATATCTTTACTTTACTTTAAATATGCTTTATTAAAAGTTATGCAAAAAGAAAATAAAAATACTAAAACCATAGCCCTTTACTGGGATCACTCTCATATATGGGGATTCTTAGTTTGGCACAGCCTGCATTCTTTAAATGTGCCCTTTAAACTTTTGACTGCAAAAGATTTAATCAATAACGACATGGACTTTTCTTTACTCATTGTCCCTGGTGGTTCTGCAAGGTTAAAATCACAGGCTTTAGGAGAAGAAGGTCAAGATAAGATTCGCCAATTTGTAAAAAATGGCGGCAAGTATTTAGGCTTTTGCGGCGGTGCAGGTTTTGCGCTTTCCTCAAAGGAGGGGCTTGGCATCTGTGAGTGGCAAAGAAGCACAATAAGTGACAGACTTTTGCATCATATTTCAGGGCATCTTTTTGTTCACGCCAACGAACACTTTCTTGTTCCAAACTGCGAACCACAAAAAGCCCTCGCTCCTGTTTGGTTTCCAGGCAGATTTGCTGCTAAATTTTCAGAAGACATACAAATTCTTCTTAGTTATAATAAGCCAAGTTCTGATTTTTATATGTCTGATCTTCCGCTTTCTTTATTTGACACAGACTACCAACAAGAAAGTTTTGAACTTTACGGAGCTTCACTAGACCCAAAGGTCGCAAATGAGCCTGTAACAATTTATGGAAAGTATGGAAAAGGTGAATACATACTCTCTTATGCGCATTTAGAAACGCCTGCCTCGCCCTTTGCAAATACACTTTATTTTAACATGCTTAAGTATTTTTCAAACATAGAAACCAAAGAAAGCATGGTTGCAGATTTAAATCTCAACTCCCTTCCTGCACGCTGGCATGATAGTGAACTTGACAAAGTTTGCCTTGATTTACAAAATTTTATGAAATTAGCCCTTGAACTCAATATGCTCTTTAGTCGCACAACATGGCTAGACGGCTGGAAGCAAGGCATGCAGGGGGTGCAGCTTGCCAATCTAAAAATGGCACTCTTCATACTTCGGAGTATAGAGCCTAATCAAGAAATGCTAAAAAAATGGGCGCAAGACAAAAAGGAATTTCTTGAACGCTTCACTCTTTTTATACATGCAGCTCGCTCATGGCTATATAGCAAAAGATTATGTCTTAGTATGCCGCATTTAATTTCTGAAAGCATGCTCAAAGACCAACAAATAAGACTTTTTGGAAAAGCAATGGAATTTGGCGGTATCTGTAATGAGCTTGTTGTGAAATTAGAAGAAATTTTTCTTTTACAACAAGAGTAAAGCTTTTTTTATACATTTTTCCTTGCCTAGGGCTAGTTCAATAACTTCGCTCGTAAAAATTTACCTTGCATTTGAAGGAATGTGCGTATAAATTTTATATAAAAATAGCGATTTAAAGGTGTCGGTTTTCAAAGAAATAAAGTGTAAGAGATTTAGTATTAATATACCCTAGCAAAATGCTTTAATTTTAAGCAAGCAAAGAGGATTTATTTGTGGACAAGAAAAACAAAATCACTTTCAGAAATGAGTGTAGCGATAATATAAAACATGAATTAAATTCTTCTCTTGTATTGAAATCTGCTATTGGTGAAGCACCTATTGGAATTACTCTATGGAATAAAAATATGTTAAGCATTATGTGCAATGAACACATACTTGATATATTTAACATTAAAGACAGCAATGAATTTCTTGAAAGATTTTTTGAATTTTCTCCTGAATTTCAACCAAATGGCATACTTTCAAGCGAAATGGCGAAAATATGTTTTGCGAAGGCCTTAAAAGACGGCAAGCATGTTTTTCATTGGCTACACCTCACCCCAAATGGCACGCCTTTACCTGTTGAAGTCACTCTCATAAAGATACAAAGCATGCCAAATGAAGAATATGTTCTAGGCTATATAAAAGACTTGCGCACAGATTTTGCTTATGAAAAAATAAAAATAGACTACGACTTTTACTTTGTCGACCAGCTTCCTAAAAGTATTTTCATGAATGAAATCTCTGACCTATCACATGAATGGTTTTTTTCAATAGACTTAAGGTCAGGAAATTTTCATTATTATGATTATGGCAATTTACGTTTAAATGGTATCAGTGCAAATACTACTATTGCAGAAAGCAAGTTAACACAACTTGACCTTATTCATAAAGAGGACATTCCCTCTTATCTTGAAATGATTGAGAACACTAAGAAAGGCATTTATAATCCTTACTATATAAGGCTCTTAGACGATAATTGCAATTACCGCTATCACAGAATTAACTGCAAACGCATAGCCGACAGCTTTGGCAATTTTCTTTTTATTGTGGGCAAAGGCATTGATATACATGAGCAAAGAGTGTTTGAAGACCTTTCACAAAAGGATTTGCTTACAGATTGCTATAATAAAATAAGTGCCCAAAATATCATTTCTGAAAAGCTGACTTCAAAACCTCATTCAGTTCATACCCTATTTATTGTCGATATTGATAATTTCAAGTCAATCAACGATAATTTGGGCCATTATTTTGGCGATGAGGTATTAAAAGATATATCAGCCGGATTAAAAACAGCATTTAGAGATATTGATGTAGTTGCAAGAATAGGCGGAGACGAATTTATTATCTTTGTAGAAAATTTGTCTGACATGGAACTCATCACAAAAAAAGCCGAAAAAATACTTGAAGTCTACAGAAAAAGCTATTCAGGTGAATATAAAGACTATTCTGTGTCTGGAAGTATCGGAATTGCGCTATACCCGCGTGATGGCAGTAATTATGAAGCCCTCTATCAAAATGCAGATAAAGCCTTGCATCAAGCAAAAATGCAAGGAAAAAACAGATATACGCTTTATTCTGCCGACCTCAATATAGGTACAACAAGAAGCATTACAAAGATTGAAAACGCAAATAGAATTGCGTCTTCCTTTTTTGATTACGAGCTTATTTCAGCAGTATTTAATCTTCTTTATGAAAAGAATGGCAATAGCGATTCGATTAATTTAACCTTGAGTTATTTATGTCAAAAATATAATGCCGATAGATCCTACATCTTTGAATCATTAGATAATGGCAAAACATATAATAACACTTTTGAATACTGCAAAGAAGGCATTAGCAGTGAAATAGATAATTTACAAGCTATTCCAAAAGAATTATTTGTCGATTTTATTGAAAAAGCGCATAATGACATTATTTACTCTAACAATCTGAGAGAAACTTTAGAGATTGACGAAGCTTTTAAGGTTATGGCAGAGCAAGGCATACTGTCTTTTGTTCATGCACAAATAAAACGCGATAATGAAATGACTTTCTTTATAGGACTTGATGATTGCACAAAAACAAGAGTGTGGACAGAAAGGGAAATCAATAGTTTACAATATATTGGAAAACTTTTATCTATAATCCTTCAAGGAACACATCTTAGAGATGAATTAAAAGAGCTTGCAATAAGCAATAGAAATTCAGCTGACATATTAGATAACTCTGATAGTATTGTTTATGTAAGCGATCTTGAAAACTATGACCTTCTATACCTTAATGGAATAGGCAAACGCGCTGTAGGCATTTTGTCTGACAAAGAACTGGCAGGAAAGAAGTGTTATGCTGTTTTACAAGGAAAAACTGAACCTTGCGAATTTTGCACAAATCATCTTTTGAATGAAGATGAATATTATGAATGGTCATACCATAACAAGATTTTAGACAAAACATATTTACTCAAAGACAAGCTCATGTTCTTTAATGGCAAGCTTGCAAGACTTGAAATTGCAACTGATATATCAAAAGTGACAGAGCTTGAAAAAACACTGAAAGATAAATTAGCTGATGAATATTTTTTAATGAATTGTATTAAAATGCTTCACTCTGGGAGTGAACCTCATTCATCTATATATTCTTTGCTTGAAACAGTTAGCTATTACTACGAAGCAGAAAGAGCGTATATTTTTGAAAAATCACCGTGCGGAAATTATATTAGTAATACTTATGAATTTTGCGTAGAAGGGCGAGAAGCTTATAAGGATTCCTTGCAAAACTTACCCTTAGCCTCGCTTAATCTTTTATTAAATCAATGTGAAACACACGAAGTTTATTATATGCATATCAACGACTTTGCTTTAGCGAAAAATTCGCTTGAATATAAGCTTATGCAAATGCAGAAGCTTGAAAATATTATTGTTGGTGCTATTCGAGTAGAGGGCAAGGAAATAACAGGCTTTGTAGGGGTTGATAATCCGCAAAAAAACCAAGAAAAGACCTCAATAATGCTCTCTATTGCAAAGTTTATTGCAACCTTTCTTGACGAAACAGAGCTTATTGCAAAACTTAATAAACTGAGCTATTACGATATCCTTACAAATGTAAAAAATAGGCATAGCTATGGTCTTGCTATAAAAGAAATAGATAAAAGCGTTGATAGTTTGGGCGTTTTATACATTGATATACGCGGTCTAAGCGCAATTAATGACGCTAAGGGAATAGACTTTGGTGACAGTATTTTAATTAATTTAGCAAATATTTTATCTTCAATTTTTAAAGACAGGGTTTTTCGTGTGGGCGGAGATGAATTTGTTATAGTCTCAACAAATATATCAGAAGCAGACTTTGAAAAAAGTATTTCCTTGTTAAAAGAAAAACTCTCTAAAGAAAAAGATTTCAAAACATCAATGGGCTATACATGGAATAAAAACTTTAGAACATCAGCTCATCATTCACACAGCTTACATGAAGGCAAAAGCTATGCCTATATTTTGCTTGAAAACTTAGAAATGGAAATAGCTAATGGCAAATATATTGTATATCTGCAGCCGCAAATGAACCTTTTATCAGGCAAGGTTGAAAGTGCAGAAGCACTTGTAAGACGCCTTGGAGCAAACAACACACTTCAAGCTCCTGCTTTCTTTGTGCCCTTTTATGAAAAGGAAGGAATTATTTCAAAAATTGATGAATTTGTTTTGGAAAGAGTTTGTAAAGCAATGAAAGCATGGAAAGACAACAATATTCAAGCCCTTCCTACTATATCTGTCAACTGCTCAAGAATGACTGTTTCAGAAAAAGACGTTGTCGAAAAGTTTTCTAAAGTGTGCGATAAATACGGCGTAGATCGCTCTAAAATTGTCATTGAAATAACTGAAACAATAAATGGAATAAGCGAGGCAGTTTTAGCGCAAATCATCAGAAACTTTTCAGAAGCAGGATTTTTAATCTCTCTTGATGACTTTGGAAGCGGTTATTCTAACTTGAACTCCTTGGTTGTCTCTGACTTCGATGAAATAAAAATCGATATGAAAATAATTGACGGCATACACAAGGATAAGAAATGCAAAGCCTTAACACAGGTTGCAATTTCTCTTTGCGATAGCCTTGACCACCTTACCTCAGTAGCCGAAGGGGTTGAAGAGAAGTCACAGCACGACATACTGTGTGAAATGGGTTGTAAAGTTGGACAAGGCTATTATTACGCAAAGCCTATGCCTATAGATGAATTTACAAATAAGTATCTATAAGCAATAACAAGGACAAAATAGTAAGAAAAATAAAACTGCTTCTGCCACGCATTTTCACTTAACCGCACAATATTTGGGTTTCCAAAGGGAACTCACCCATGAGGATAATCCTCTTGGTCGCCGAAGGCAAAAAAGTTATGACAAAAGAGTTAAGGCAAAAGAGTTAAATACAAAACCCCACTTTAACTATAGTCAATTTTTGTTGCAGCTATATACAAAACAAAGACTTCTTTTGCGCCTGCTTGCTTTAGTGCTTTGCTTGCCCAAAAAAGCGTTGACCCCGTAGTGGACACATCGTCAAAGAGCACTATACTTTTATCCTTCACAACATCTTTATTTGCTTCAAAGGCATTTTGCACATTAACCTTTCTTTGCGCTTGACTAAGCGTTGACTGCGCCTTAGTATGCCGAACTTTTGTGAGTGCCTTTGCATTATAAGGATAATTATATTTCTCATTGATATACTTCACAATTTCAAGGCATTGATTATAGCCTCTTTCTTGCAATCGCCTTGTATGCAGTGGCATTGGCACAATAAAATCGAAATAAGGAAATTCTTTGAGAAGTGGGGCTATAAGTTCTGCAAGGCTTCGTGTAAAAATAAGATTATTGCTAAATTTTGAATCCTTGATAATGCCCTGAAGAGTATTTTCATAAAGACCATAAAAGGCAAGCTTATCCCATGGAATGTTTTGACTTGCGCAATGCACACACGAAGACATTGTAATTGTTGAATTTTCTTGCGGTGAAATTTTTCCACAATTTGCGCAGTAGGATTTTTTATATCTTTGTAATTGCGCAGTGCAGTTTGCACACAAAGCATAAAGTGTGCAAGTTGTCTTATTTGGAATATAGACCTGTTCGCAATAGGCGCATCTTTTTTCTTGAAATAAAGAATAAAGCTGCTGAAGAAACTTTTCTGCCAAGCTATGCATTTTTAATAGTATGCACAAAAGTGCTGATTTTTTCTTGCGCTATAAGAGCAAACTCAGATGATGAAAGAAAGTCTTCTGGATTTTCAAGCCCATAAAGGCAAGTGCTTCCCTTAAATTCACATGAAAGAAGGGGGGCAAAATATTTTAGTGTCAAATCAAGCCCTTGCCCAAGCTTGTCACCCCTTTGCCTAGCCGCAACATAGATTGCGTGCAATTGTTTTGTGCACTGCTTTGTCTCAATTTCATTCCAAAAGCGCTGTGTGCGGTCAATAAATGCTTTAAGATGAGCTGGTGCGTGATAGAAATAAAGCGGTGTGACTATTATAATACAAGAAGCCTTGAGACAAAGAGAGAAAAGCGTATTGCAATCATCTTTTGAGTCAAGGCTACATTTGTTTTTGTTTTTCTTGCAGAAGCCGCAGTCATTACAAGGGAGTATGTCAAAGTCAGCAAGTGAAACTATGTGTGAATTTGCAAGAAATCCGTGCAAAGTTTTTGCTATTTGCATACTATTGCCATGCTTTTTTGGCGAAGCTGAAAGAATTAGAGTGGACATAAGGTTTTACGAACCTGATATATCTTCGCCTTCTTCTTGTCTGCTTTTGCAATTAATACAAAGTGTGGTAACAGGACGAGCCTTTAATCTTGGCACGCCTATTTCTTCGCCACATTCTTCGCATTCACCGTATGTTCCGTCATCTATACGCTGTAAAGCTTCAGATATTTTACGGATTAAGCGGCGTTCTCTATCTCTAATGCGTAATGTGAAAGAGCGGTCTGACTCCGCAGTTGCTCTGTCTGCCGGGTCTGCAAAAAGTTCTGCACTTCCGGTTAAATCTTCAATTGTATTGTCACCCTTCTGTTTTGCTTCCTCAAGCATAGTGTTGAGCATTTCAGAAAAGTAGTTAATGTCTCTTGCATCCATGGTAACCTCCAAAGGCATATTATACCTGAACTAAAAAACCTAGTGGGAATATATAGCAATAAATCCTATCTGTAAAGCATTTTTTTAATTATAAATTATAGTGTATTACTGTGTAAAAAACTCATGTATAAAATCAAGAACTAGCTCTTTTTTCCTATATATTATGAAAACTTATAGAGAACACGATTTGAGCCAATTTTGCACTTCTGCAAATGAATTTGCAGTATGCTCTGTTATAAGTTCTGAATTTTTAAATCCAATGAAAGGAATATTTGCAGCTCTTGCTGTTTTTTGATCGTTTTCAGAATCGCCTATAAATAAGGCTTCCGAAACATCAATATTCCATGTTTTACAAATAGTAAGAGAGCCTATAGGGTCTGGCTTTGCAGGCAGTTCAGCAGGTGTCATCACAGGTGAATAAAATTCTTTGAGCTTATTATTTTCAAGAATTTCTTGCATACCTACTATTCTATTAGTGTGTATTCCCATCAATATATTATTATCTTTACAATAGTTTAGCAAAGAGTGTAAGCCATCGTTAATTGGGATAACTGGAACAATATCGCGAACGTAGTCTATTTTTTTATAGGCTTCATGGGCAAGTGATTGCAAAGCTTCGGGAATGATAAGCTTGAAGGCTTGTGAGCCTGTTAATTGGTGAATTTGCATTCTTTGCTCTTCACTTACATTTGGCAAACCTACTGCTTCTCTAATCTTATTATAGAAGTAAGTATTCGTATCAAAGGAGTCTATAATTACGCCATCGCAGTCAAATATAATGCCTTTAGGTTTTTCTTTAAGTGTGATACTCATATGCCGACCTTTTGTATATGTGTTAAGCTATTTATTAGAACCTGTTTCTAAAGACAAAAGGGAAAGTATAGCAACATACCTTCCCTTTCATATTCTAAACTAAGTGTTTGTCTTACTCCGCACTTTCTTTTGCTGCAAGACCTTGTGGGTCTAAGCAAGTAATAAGAGCGTAGTTTGACTTGTATACAACGCGTACATTTGCAGGTAATTGAACATCTGTTGCGCGAATGGTTTTATTGAGGTCAAGGTCTGAAATATCAATCTTCACCTTAGCAGGCATATCTTGTGGCTTAGCAGCAAGGCGCATTTCTTCGCGATATGTTTCTAACTTACCACCAGCCTTAGCACCGCGTGAAATACCAACAAATTCAACAGGTACTGTGATTTGTACTTCTTTATCTAGGTCTACATTGTAGAAGTCGATGTGTGTAAATTCTGCTTTAGTTGGGTGGTATTGTGCATCCCAAACGATTACAGGATAAGTTGTTTCTTTGCCGTTTTCTTCGATTTCTAAGTTGAAAACAGTTGTACGGCGTACTTTATTGTACACTTTTTCTAATGGAAGTTTTTCCACTTGAAGTGAAAAGTTTTCGCCATTTTTGCCATAAAATACAGCAGGAACTTTTTTTGCTACACGCAAACGGCGCATTTCGCCTTTACCTGTAACTTCACGCTTTTGCGCTTTCAATGATAACATTGTCATATCTGGTCTCCTTTTGATTATAGCCGTTTCGATGCCAGTAATCGGACTCGGCATAGATATATAGGATAACAATTAGCCAAAGATTGCGCTAACCGATTCACCTTGATGGATGTTGCGTATCGTCTTGGCTAAGAATGGAGCCATAGATACTGTTTTAATTTTGGAACACTTTTTTGCTTCTTCTGAAAGAGGAATAGTGTCTGTAATAGAAACTTGGCTGAAAGAAGATTTTTCGATTCTTTCAATAGCAGGACCTGAGAAAACAGCATGTGTTGCACAGGCGCGCACATCTTTTGCACCATTAGCAAGCAAGACATCAGCTGCTGCACAAATAGTGCCCGCAGTATCAATCATGTCGTCAATCAAGATAGCGACCTTATCTTTCACGTCACCAATAACATGAGTTGCTACGGCTTGGTTTGGCTTATCACGTCTTTTGTCAATGATAGCCATAGTTGTATTTAATCTTTTTGCAAAAGCTCTTGCCCTTTCAACACCGCCAGCATCAGGAGAAACAATAACAATTTCATCGCTTTGTAAGTCCATATAGTCGTGCATAAGTGCAGGTGAGGCAAAGAGATTATCAACAGGGCAATTGAAAAAGCCTTGTATTTGGCCGGCGTGTAAATCAACAGTGACAACACGTTGCGCGCCTGCATGGCTGATAAAGTCAGCCACAAGTTTTGCAGAAATAGGCGCTCTTGGGCTTACCTTTCTGTCTTGTCTAGCGTAGCCAAAATAAGGAATAACCGCAGTCACACGGCTTGCACTTGCTCTTTTCAATGCGTCAAGAATAAGGCAAAGCTCCATGAGATTGTTGTTTGCAGGTGCGCAAGTTGATTGGATAACAAAAACGTCATGCCCACGAACGCTTGCACTTATTTCTGTACGAATTTCTCCATCACTGAAAGTTTCAGAAAGAATTGGAGTTTGATCTGTACTCAAAAGTTTACAGACATCAGCTGCTAACTGCTTACTGGCTGTTCCAGCAAGAATTTTCAAATCACCGTACATATTAAAACCTGCCCATATAAAAAAATAAAGCCCGCTGTGCGGGCTGTGATTTTAAGTGGCTGGGGCGGAAGGATTTGAACCCTCGGATGACTGGACCAAAACCAGTTGCCTTACCTGCTTGGCGACACCCCAATATCATACTTTAACGCTTGAAAAAACTGTCACAGCATCTGTATTACGAAAATACTCTTCTGCTTTTTGTGCTTCACTCTCGCTTTCAAAGAGAGCAAACAGTGAAGAACCGCTACCGCTCATGAGAACTAATTCTGCCTGAAAATCATAGAGTTTGTCTTTATATTCCTTTAATAAAGGATATGCTGTAAAAACTGTCTCTTCAAGATCATTGCAAAAAAGCTCTTGCGTACACGCTTTTGCCTTTGTCTTTGCGTTGAAAAAATGTATATCTTTCTTGTTAGTATTTGTCAAGTTAATCTGTACATTTTTTTTAATATTTTTTTCAAGACATTGATTTTGTTTTCTAAATTCATTAAATGCCCAAACTGTATTTACTTCAATATCTGGACATAAAAGCAGTAAGAATTTGTTTTTAAAGAAAGCAAAATCTTCTTTTAACTCCACTTCCTTTAATATATCCCCTATACCCTCTGCAAATTGCGCTTTGTTCTCTAAGAAAAAGGGTACATCTGCGCCCACTTTAACAGCAATTTCTTTGATTAATTCTCTCTCTTCTGCATTTGCTTTTGCAAAATCCTTTTTCTTCCACTGCTTAAAAAGGTATTTCAATAATACAGCAGCATCAGCTGAACCACCGCCTAGCCCTGCGCCATGCGGTATGCCTTTATGCAAAGTTATTTCTAAAGGAAGACAGAAGGCTGTTTTTTCATAAAAACACTCATAGGTCTTTGTAAGCGTATTGTTTACAAGGTCTATCTTGCTCACATCTATTGAAGGCAAAAGAGATTTGCAAGCTATTGTTATGCCATAACTATTTTCTTGTTCTACTTTTTTTATTTCTATCTTATCGTGCGGATTATTTAAAGGATAGAAAAGGCTTTGCAAAAGATGATAGCCGTCTTCACGCCTACCTACAATATGCAAGAAAAGGTTTACCTTGCATCCTATGTGAAAAATCTCTCCCATCATTGCTTATTTCACAGGATAACGGCCGCAACAAAACTTACCCTCAGGGCAAGTCTTTGTTCTTTCGCATTTTGCGCCTTCGTCATTAAAAACTTCTGGCACAATTTCACGGCAGAGTTTAAGCATTTGATTCGCCACATCGCGTATTTCCCATTGCGCTCTTGTGCAGCATCTGTGATGAAAGAAATTTATAAGCGAGCGCACATTAATAGTGACAACAATATTTGATGCAGCTGCTTGAGGGAGCACAAAGCGTGCGTCTTCATTTGCCTTGCTTTTGTCAGAATTATTTTCTAAAAGAAGTTCTTGAATTTGCGCGTAGGCTTCTGAAATATGTTCCATGCAAGCATTATATCTTTCTAATGCCTTGGGATTTTTCGCTATAGCAGGGGGAGTTATGTAGTTGATATTTTTAGCATCTACATATCTTTGACTTTGCTGTGAGAATGAAGCTATACGATGGCGCACTAATTGATGCGTGAGTGCACGCGAAACATTTTCAATAGCAAAGGTAAAGCTCACATGTTCAAGCGGGCTTTCATGTCCTGATGACATAATGTTCTTTATGAATTGGGCTTGCTTTTCTTTTGTGATATTGCCCTCTTCAATTTCTGCCCACATGTCACTTGCATAGCCAGCATGATAGCATTGACGAAAAGCTGTATAGATGACAGCAAGCGGATTTGGCGTGTGTGATAGTATTGAAACCTTTGCTTTTGTTTTCATGTTTCCCCCAAGAAATACCATAGAAATAGAATATAGATTTTTGGCAAAATTGCAAGATATAAGAAGAGGGCTTTTGTAGGGGTGTAGGTCGTTTCAAATTGTTATGTTTATTTTTTTTGCCTTCGGCGACCAAAGGGGATAATCCCCTTTGGAAACCTTAGCA
>CAYJHE010000009.1:0-31008 GCA_964369675.1 uncultured Desulfovibrionaceae bacterium
TCACTTCGTTCACATTAGCCTCCTAGCTTTTGCGTGTACATAGTTTTATTTTCTAAAATGTGCACATAGTCAGCAAATAATTTGTCATTTTCAATATCGTGGCTAATCCAAAACACACAAGCCCCTTCGTTTTTAGCTTGCATAATTTTTTCAATAAGTAATTTTCTTGCCTGCACATCTAAACCTGTGCTTGGTTCGTCTAGCAAGTAAAGATTTGGTTTTTGTGCAATTAAACGTGCTAAAGTCAACTTTTGCAACATACCGCGTGAAAAAACACGCGTCTTTTCATGCGCAAATTTTGCAAGAGAAAAGTCTTCTAAAATAGCCATATATTCATCTTTTTCAAGGCTTTTCTTTGTGAGTAAGGCATGCCAAAAAGTAAGATTTTCTAAAGCTGTGAGTTCTGGATATAAAAAACTTGCATGCGCTAAATAGCCCACTTTATCAAGCGTGAGTTCACTTTCTATTGTTCCTGCATCTGCCTCTAAAAGACCTGCAAGTATTTTGAATAATGTGCTTTTTCCCACACCATTATTGCCCTGTAGCAAGTGTATAGACTGCGGATAAAGCTCAAAATCCACATTTTTAAATATCAGCCTTGAGCCGAAATTCTTTGCTAATTTCCTTGCTTTGAGCACAATCTTTCCTTTAAGTAAGCAGACCTTGTTTAAAAGAACCTAGATGTCTATAGGCCTTATCCGTAGCCATTCTGCCCCTTGGTGTTCTTTTAAGATAGCCGCACTGTATGAGGTATGGTTCGTAAATATCTTCAATTGTTCGCAATTCTTCAGAAACGGCAACAGCCAAGGTCTTTGCCCCAACTGGCCCGCCGTCATAATGGTTGATAATAACTGAAAGAATATGCCTATCCATTGAATCAAGGCCTTCTTCGTCAATATCTAGTCTTATGAGGGCATTTTTTGTGATGTCTAGGGTGATTTTTGCTTCTTTGTCCATGCCTTTAACCGCCGCAAAGGCAAAGTCGCGCACTCGGCGCAAAAGGCGGTTTGCTATACGCGGAGTTCCCCTTGATCTCTTGCCTATTTCAAAAGCAGCTTGTGTATCTATGGGCATATTGAAAATGCGTGCTGCCCTTTCAACAACTTGTGAAAGTTCCTTTGGTGTGTAAAATTCTAAGCGCGAAATTATGCCAAATCTGTCACGCAAAGGTGAGGATAAAAGCCCTAATCGCGTTGTTGCGCCAACAAGGGTAAAGGGTTCTATGTCGAGTTTAACTGTCCTTGCCGCAGGCCCTTGCCCAATGACGAGGTCAAGTTTAAAGTCTTCCATAGCTGGATAGAGCACTTCTTCAACTGTAATGGGCATTCTGTGTATTTCATCTACAAATAAAATATCGTTTTTATTGAGATTTGTTAAAATTGCCGCCAAATCACCCGAACGCTCTAATACAGGGCCTGAAGTTGTGACAAGGTTTACACCAAGTTCAGAAGCAATAATACGCGCAAGTGTTGTCTTGCCAAGACCCGGATTTCCGTAAAATAAAAGATGATCGATAGCAGTATTTCTTTCTTTTGCCGCATCAATATAGACACGCAAGTTTGCCCTCAGCTCCTCTTGCCCTATAAAGTCGTTAAGGTGTTGGGGGCGTATGTGCTCATCGTAATTATTTGTAGAAAATTCGTTCGTATTCATAATTATTTAGCACCTTTTGCTTGTGCCATTTGCTTAAGACCTGCCCTGATTGCCGCAGTGACATCATAATCAGGATTCGCGCTCAAAATTTCCTTCAAGATAGGACGCACCTCTTCTTCAGCATAGCCAAGATTAACAAGACCTGTCACAGTGTCGTTCAAAACCTTAGAAGCTTCTGAATTTGGAAGAGCTATTTCAGCACTTGAACCCTTGAGCTTATATTGTAAATCAAGAAAGATTTGTTGAGCACTTTTCTTACCTATTCCAGAAACTTGCGTAAGGGCAAGCGAATCTGAATCGAGCACCATTTCACGCAAATCATTGGGACTAAAAGTAGAAAGAATAGCTAAGGCTGTTCGCGCCCCCACCCTATTTATTGAAGTAAGTATAAGAAATGTTTGCCTTTCATCCCATGTAGGAAAGCCAAAAAGTTCTGCCGCATCTTCACGCACAACATGCACAGTGTAAAACATCACAGTGTCGCCTTTAGCTTTGAGCGAGGCTAAAGCATGTGTAGGCGCATAAACTTCATAGCCTACGCCGCCTTGTGTGAGCACAATGACAGAAGTTTCTGTATGCTCAATATATTTTCCTTCAATATAGGCTATCATAAAAGCTTATCCTGATTTTCATATACTATAGATATGATAGTGTGTTACAAGGCTTTCTTGAGCAAGAGTCCATTTTGTGTTTTAAAAACTTCCACTTTAAATTGATGCATAAGTCCTAATAAAGGCCTGCCAAAAAGAAAAGGTAAAAGTTCGCCCTTGATATTGGCTTTTTCAACAACTAATTCCCTAAAAGACATATCAAAGGTAATGATTTCAGACAATTCTTTCTTCGCGTCTTCTTCTTCATTCAACTTCACTACGCATTCAGCCACTCTTGCCAAGTCACAACCATTTGCATGCGTTTGTATAAGTTCTTCCCACCAGTCAGGGCTTTTTGTGTGTTCAATAATTTGCTTTCTTGTTTGTCTTCCATCAGCAGGAAGGGCAAGTAAAAATTCAGGATTCTTACAAAACAAGGCTCTGCATTCAGCTGGATGTTTACCATGCAAGGCACAAGAAGATTTTTTATGCCTTGTGATAAGAAAACGGCATGTCCAATCGTGTTCTTCTGAACTCACAGGTGGAGAAATCTTTACAACGTCCACTTCTAAAGGAACAACCTTTTGCAAGGATTCATCTCTCACAAATTCACCCGGACGATAAGTGATTAAATCTTCTATTCTGAGTACATTATCTGAAAGTAGGTGTAAGTCTTTATCATGTATAGCAGGACCGCCTTTACGACAGCAAGTTCCGCATTGATCGCAAGTTTTATCGTTTGTATTCGTATTTTCTATAGCCACAAATAGTCTCCACATTTAATTTAAATACAAGTAACAGAATATCACAACTTTTACAAGTCTTCAGAAATGGCTTTAAAGTAATGTCGAAGTTGTTCAAATTTAGGTCTTATCATCGCTTTTTGCCTTCGGCGACCAAAGGACTACTGCCCTTTGGAAACCCGAATATTGTTCGGTTAAGTTATAGGGTGTGGCTAAAGAAGTTTTTATTTTTTTATTTGCGAAAAAGTTTTAAGCTTCGCTTAAATACTGTTTCGCTTTAAAAATGAGCTTTTTTCTTATTCTAAATTTGAGCTACGGACGAAGAATAGGCAGCATGTTCACTGCGTTCACATGTGTTTTTTGAAGATGTCAAATTTGAAAATGTAAATCAGTGTAAAATATCTTGCTCATTGAAAAAAAATAGACTAAATTAATTAAAGAAATTACTTTATAAAAGAGAATCAGACTATGAGTATACAAGAACAAATCACACAAATGGCTATTGAAGCAAAAAAAGCCTCGCGCCTGCTTTCAAGAGCAAAAGGCAAGCAAATTTCACACGCACTTGAAATACTTTCCCAATTACTTTTACAAGAAAAAGATACTCTTATCAAAGAAAGCAACAAAGACATAGAACAAGCTATAGCAAAAAACATGTCTGTACACGACAGGCAACGCTTGCAATTAGACGAAAAAATCATACAAGAAATGGCAGATGCCTGCATATATGCAGCAAATTATCCGCACCCAATCAATGTCACAGAAGAACAGTGGCAAAGACCAAATGGACTTGTAGTCGGAAAAATGCGCGTTCCCCTTGGCGTTATCGCAATTATTTACGAATCTCGCCCAAATGTCACCATTGATGCGGCAATTCTTTGCTTGCGTGCAGGAAATGCTGTTATCTTACGCGGCGGCTCAGAAGCCATACATGCAAATACCGCACTTGCAAAACTCTTGTCTAAAGCACTTGAACAAGCAAGTCTTCCTGAAAAAGCTGTGCAAATTGTGGCTACAACAGACAGAGAAGCAGTGCAGGTCTTGTGCAAATTACACGAATATATAGACGTGCTCATTCCGCGCGGAGGTGAAAATCTCATACGCGCAGTCACAGAACAAGCCACCATGCCTGTACTCAAGCATTTCAAGGGAGTGTGTCATCTTTTTGTAGAAAAAAGCGCAAAATTAGACGAATGCATAGAACTTATCATCAACAGCAAAGTGCAAAGACCTTCTGCCTGTAATGCCTTAGAATGCTTACTCATTCAAACAGAAATTGCCCAAGAATTTTTACCTAAAATTTTGCCTGCCTTACAAAATAAAGATGTTGAAATGCGTCTTTGCGCACGTTCATACGCTATGGCAGATGCGCTCAAGCTTCTCTCTGAAAAAACAATAAAGGCGCAAGAAAAAGATTTTGGCGAAGAATTTCACAACCTTACACTTGCAGTCAAGCTTGTAGATTCCTATGAAGATAGCCTAGAACATATTCAAAACTACGGTTCAAATCATACTGAATGTATTTGCACACAAGACTTTGACATGGCAAATAATTTCCAAAAAGATGTCGATGCGTCCTTAGTTTTGGTAAACACTTCTACACGCTTCAATGACGGCGGACAGCTCGGGCTTGGTGCAGAAATAGGTATATGCACTTCTAAATTGCATTCTTACGGCGTTATGGGTATCAAGGAATTGACAACAACGAAATATGTTGCACAATCTCAATATGTTGCAAGAGATTAAAAGAGTACAGTATGGCAAAAAATAAAGCAGTTTTTTTTGACAGGGACGGAGTTTTAAATCACGACCTTGGGTATATATATAGGATTCAAGACTTTTTTTGGATGGAGAATGCAAAAGAAGCCATAGCACTTTGCAAGTCAAAGGGTTACAAGGTTTTTGTAGTAACAAATCAGTCAGGCATTGCGCGCGGTCTGTACAAAGAAGAAGATGTGCAGAAATTACATGCCTTTATGCTTGAAGAATTACAAAAAATGGGCACATCTATAGATGATTTTGCCTTTTGTCCGCATCACCCTGGGGGCAAGGTTGAAGCCTATACAAAAGAATGCACATGCAGAAAGCCTTCTGCTGGTATGATTTTAGACCTTGCACAAAAGCATGACATTGATTTATCGCAATCCTTTATGCTTGGTGACCATGAGCGTGATGTTGAAGCTGCGCAGAATGCTGGAATGCAGGGTTATTTATTTAAAGAAGTGGATACATTAGCATTTATCCAAAAAATATTTGCACAAAGAAAGGCAGATTAAAGAAAAACGATTAAGGAAATAAAAAATGGCTTTAGAGAAGATTGGCTTTATTGGTTTTGGGAAAATGGGTTCTGCAATAGCAAAAGGACTTGCAAAGCAAGGTAGAACTATCTTTGCTTACGACCCTATTGCAAAGTGTGTCGATAGTGAATATTACCAAAGTTTTGACGAGGTAGTAAAAAATTCAGACCTTATTATCTTAGCAACAAAGCCCCAATATATTTGCGAAAGTATAGAAAAAGCCCTCCCCCTCATCTCAAGTAATCAAATTATTCTTTCCATTGCTGCAGGAGTGACGCTTGAACAAATGCTCTTATCTGCGCAAAAAAAAGTTCCTCTTATTCGTTCTATGCCTAACCTTCCAGCTTCTGTAGGTAAAGGAGTTTTCGCGCTTTGCTATGATGATATTATTCTCAATGACACACAAAAAGAAGAAGTCACAGAACTTTTTTCTTCCATAGGCACAGCCCTTGTATTAAAGGAAGAGGAAATAGACGCCTTTACAGGTTTAGTAGGTTGTGGGCCTGGCTTTGTCTTTCACCTTATGGAAGGCTTTTATCAAGCCGCAGTCACTATGGGCTTTAGCCATGCACAAGCAAGAGAGCTTACAGTGCAAACATTTGATGGTTCAAGCGAGTTAGCAAAACAAGAAACACTTTCTTTCTACGATTTAAAGCAAGCTGTATGCTCACCAAAAGGTGTCACAATTATGGGAGTGAACCATTTAGAGGAAAAAGCCGTGAACTCTGCTATCACTAATGCAATTTTAATTGCCGCTAAGAAGAAGTAGTGAGGATATTTTATTTAGTATTTTTTCTGCTAAAAATCGGAATTTAAATTGCCCTGAACTTATAATTTTCCTACTCTTACTTTTAAGTTGACCTTAAGTTGGATTTGCCTTATTTTGAGTTTGATTTTTAATCAAAGCTCAATTCAAGTTTTACAATGGAAAATGTTATGAAAAATTACTCTGCTAAGGAAATCCGCGCACTCTTTTTAGACTACTTCAAAGAGCAAGATCATACAATTGTTGACTCTTCTTCTCTTATTCCAAGAGACGATGCCACCTTACTCTTTGCCAATGCTGGCATGGTGCAATTCAAAAAACTTTTCCAAGGCACTGAAACACGCGACTATGTTCGTGCTGCAACAAGCCAAAAATGCCTTCGTGTAAGCGGCAAGCACAATGACTTAGAAAATGTGGGCAGAACAGCCAGACACCACACTTTTTTTGAAATGCTCGGCAACTTTTCTTTTGGCGACTATTTCAAAAAAGACGCGATAAATTTTGCATGGAAATTCATCACTGAAGTGCTTGAACTTCCAAAAGACAAACTCTATGTAACTGTTTTTACAGAAGATGACGAAGCTGCTATGCTTTGGGAAACAGAAGCAAAAGTTGCTAAAGACAGAATCTTTCGCATAGGCGCAAAAGACAACTTTTGGGCTATGGGCGACACAGGTCCTTGCGGTCCATGCTCAGAAATCTTTGTAGACCAAGGCGAAGACATGACTTGCGGCCCTGATTGTGGCATAGGCAAATGTGATTGCGACCGTTTTTTAGAGATATGGAATCTTGTTTTCATGCAATATAACCAAACTGCAGAAAAAAGAGAAGAACTTCCAAAACCATCTATTGACACAGGCATGGGTTTAGAGCGTATTGCGGCTGTCTGTCAGGGCAAGCGTTCTAACTTTGACTGTGATTTATTCCAAGATATTATTCAATTTGCGGCACAATCTGCAAATGTGACTTATTCTTTTAGTGCGCCAGACACAAATGATGTTGACACTGCTCTTAGAGTCATTGCCGACCATTCACGCGCAGCAGCTTTTCTTATTGCAGACGGTGTGTTACCTGGTAATGAGGGGCGTTCATATGTTCTTCGCAGACTTCTTCGCCGTGCGCTTCGCTTTGCTACACTTGTGGGTGTTGAAGAAGCCTTTTTATATAAAGTAGTTGGCAAGGTGTGCGAATGCATGGGTGATGCCTATCCTGAACTTATAAACCATGTCGACTTTATTTCACGCGTTGTTCGCGAAGAAGAAGAAAGATTTGCAAAAACCCTTACACAAGGTCTTGCAATGCTTGACGATGAATTTAAAAAGCTCGAAAGCGCAAATAAGAAAATCATTCCTGGCCAAGTAAGCTTTACTCTTTACGATACTTACGGTTTCCCTTTTGATATTGTGGATGACATTTCACGCAAACGCGGTTTTGAACTCGACTTAGAAGACTATCAAAAGTGCATGCTCGAACAAAAAACACGTTCGCGTAATGCTCAAAAAGGCAAGGGCTTACTAGGCTCTGGCGATAATGATATTAATGATATTTTCAAACAATTGGTAGAAGACGGTTTAGAAACACAATTCTGTGGCTATGACTGTCTTTCATCGCAGTCTCGTATCACCGCACTTTTAGATAAAAACGGCACTATAGTTGAAAAATTAGAAGAAAATGAAGAAGGCTTCTTGCTTGCTGCACGCACTGCATTTTATGGTGAATCAGGCGGACAAGTGGGCGATCAAGGAACAATCAAGACAAATGATGCTCTCATGGAAGTTGTTGACACATTGAAACCTCTTCCAAACTGCTTTGTACATGTTATTAAGGTTGCCGAAGGCACTTGCTATGCTGACCAAGAAATAGATATGAAGGTTACTGAAAGCGTGCGTATAGCGACTGCGCGTAACCATACTTCAACGCATATTCTTCATACAGCTTTGCGCAAGGTTCTTGGCGCGCATGTTCAGCAAAAAGGTTCGCTTGTTAATCCTGAAAGACTGCGTTTTGACTTTACCCATATTTCAGCTATGACAAATGATGAGTTAAAGGCTGTTGAACACGAAGTAAATAAATTAATTCTTGAAAATAAAGCCATTGAAACCTGTGAAATGTCACAAAAAGAAGCACAAGATTTTGGTGCTATCGCTCTTTTTGGAGAAAAATACGGCTCAAGTGTTCGCGTGGTAAATATTGGCGACAAGGACAGTGTTGAACTTTGCGGCGGAACGCATCTTTCTACAACAGGTCAAATAGGCTCATTTATCATTGTTTCTGAATTTGGCATAGCTTCTGGTATCAGGCGTATTGAAGCAGTCACAGGTTGGAATGCTTTAGAACTTGCGCAAGAAGAAAGAATGCAATTACACGCAATAGCTCAAGATTTAAAGAGTAAACCAAGCGAAATTCAAGCTAGAATACAAGCTATGCAAGCTGAAATAAAGAATCTCAAGAAGGAAGTGGAAAAAGCAAAACTTTCTTCAAGTAGTGGGCAATCTTCTTCGGATACAAAGGAAAATATCAATGGAATTGATACTGTAATAGCTGTATTGAATGATATGCCTGTAAAGTTATTGCGCGAAAAAATGGACGATGTGAAGTCAAAATTAAACTCAGGCATTGCCTGCCTTGCTACTGTAGTTGAAGGCAAGGTGCAAATGATTATCTATGTTTCTAAAGACTTACACGACAAAGTAAAAGCGCCTGACCTCATCAAGAGTGTTGCAGAACATATTGATGGTTCAGGCGGTGGACGCCCAGACCAAGCGCAAGCAGGCGGTAACAAACCTGAAGGACTTGAAAAGGCTTTAGAAGAATTGAAGTCTGCTATCAAAGCATTATAATTAATAGTGGCTATACATTGTGGCAATAATAGTGTCTATAAAAGGAAGATGAGCATGAAAAAAACTTTGCAATTATATGCACTTATTATATGTATCTCTTTACTTACGGCTTGTTCTTCAACGCTTTCATCTACAAAGTTTTACTTATTGCCTGAACCGCAAAGTATTGAAGCAACAGCAAAAGAAGAAATCCGACATATTGCTGTCATGCCTGTGAGCATTCCATCTTATCTTGAGCGTTCTGAAATACTTCTCAAAGCAAAAGATTCACCCTCTATTATTGTTAGTCAAGATAGAAGGTGGGCTGAAAGCCTTGATAGTATGATACAAAGGCTTGTTGCTATTTCACTTTCAAACGAACTTGCAAATAATAATGCCATTGCTCTGCCCCTTACTTCTTCTTTTCCTGCTGACTACAAACTTTCTGTTGACATTTCTTTATTTGAAGCAGATCTAAACAGCGAAGCAAGCTTGAATGCGTATTGGTCTTTGCGTGCAGATTCTAAAACCCTTGCGCAAGGAAAGTTTAACAAATCCTTGCCTGTTGCAAGCTCATTTGAAGATTTACTTCAAGCACAAAGCGCACTTGTTCAAGACATGACAAAGGAAATAGCCAGCGAGTATAGAAAATTAAAATAATTTTTACTCTATTTATAGCTTTATAAAGATGGGCATTTGTCGAAAAACGGCTAATGCCCATTTTTTTGTCTAAGAATCTTGTCAGACTTCAATTTTTAGAACACTTTTCAATAAAATTGAGACAATAAAAAATTTCAGATTTTTCACTAAGCAAGGCGTTGGATTTTTTTAGGATAGGAGTATAGCAAGCCTATATGACTATTCTAAAAAAATCAAACAACGAAGTTTAGGGGGAAATATGGGCTTTTTTAGTCTCGAGTTTAGTGAAAAGTGCTCTAAACCACTTCTCTGACTCTTTACATTAATACAAAAACAACTATATTAATGCTATGTCATTATTTAATTTAGTATCAGAAAACACGCCAAGAGGCGATCAGCCAAATGCCATTGCCTCTTTAGTAGAAAATGTGAAATTTGGAATAAAAAGCCAAGTATTATTGGGCGCTACGGGAACGGGCAAGACCTTTACCATGGCAAATATCATTGCGCAGTGTGACAAGCCTGCTCTTATACTTGCGCACAATAAAACCCTTGCTGCACAGCTCTATGGCGAATTTAAAGCCCTTTTTCCAGACAATGCTGTCGAATACTTTGTTTCTTATTATGATTATTATCAGCCAGAAGCCTATGTACCTTCTTCAGATACCTATATAGAAAAAGATTCCGCTATAAACGACAATATAGATAAGTTACGACATGCTTCTACGCATTCACTTCTCACAAGGCGCGATGTCATCATTGTTGCTTCTGTTTCTTGCATCTATGGTCTTGGTTCGCCTGAATATTATGCAAAATTACTCATTCCCATTGAAGTTGGCACTAAGCTTGGTATGGACGCGCTCATCACAAAGATGATTGAAGTGCAGTATGTGAGAAATGATATAGACTTTCACCGTGGAACTTTTCGCGTGCGTGGCGATGTGCTTGAAATTATTCCTGTTTATGAACATGAAAAGGCTTTGCGCGTGGAATTTTTTGGCGATGAAATTGAAGCAATTTCTGAAATTGACCCACTCACAGGTAATCTGCTTGGCAAGATGAAGAAAACTATCATCTATCCTGCTTCGCACTATGTTTCTGACAGAGAGAATTTAGTGCGTGCTATGTCTGACATTAGAGATGAATTACAAGTAACTTTACAAACTTTTAAAGAAGAAAATAAATTAGTTGAAGCGCAAAGGCTTGAACAACGCACGCAACTCGATTTAGAAATGATGCAAGAACTAGGCTATTGTAACGGAATTGAAAACTATTCAAGGCATTTAGACAATAGAAAAGAAGGCGAAGCCCCTGCTACCTTGCTCGATTATTTCCCAGACGACTTTCTTATATTTATTGATGAATCTCACCAAACCATTCCACAAATAGGCGCAATGTATAAGGGTGACAGAAGCAGAAAACAAACCCTAGTCAACTACGGTTTCAGGCTGAAATCTGCCCTCGATAACAGACCACTCATGTTTGAAGAATATTTGACAAGGGTGCATCAATCAATCTTTGTGTCTGCAACACCTGCAAAGTGGGAATTAGACCAAAGCGAAGGCTTAATAACAGAACAAATAATTCGCCCTACTGGCCTTATAGACCCTGTAGTTGAAGTACGCCAAACAAAAGGGCAAATGGAAGATTTACTTTCAGAGTGCAAGAAAAGAGCAGAAAAAAATCAAAGAGTACTTATAACCACGCTTACAAAAAGAATGGCAGAGGAACTTTCTGTCTATTTCAAGCAAATGAATGTGCGCTCACGCTATCTGCATTCAGACATAGACACATTAGAACGTGTTGCTATCCTAAAAGCCCTGCGAATGGGCGAATTTGATGTGCTTATAGGTATCAACCTCTTGCGTGAAGGGCTTGATATTCCTGAGGTTTCACTTGTTGCTATGCTCGATGCCGATAAAGAAGGCTTTTTGCGCTCTACTTCTTCGCTTATACAAACCTTTGGACGTGCCGCACGAAATTCTGAAGGCAAGGTGATTATGTATGCTGACAGAATTACAAAATCCATGCAAGCGGCAATGGAAGAAACTACAAGAAGAAGAACAAAGCAAATCAGTTTTAACGAAGAGCACAACATTATTCCGCAAACCATTATAAAGGCAATAGACACTTCACTTGACAATCTCTACACACCAATTCAACCAAAGGGCAAGTCAAAAAGAAAGCAAGAAAGCATAGCTATAGAAATGCCAAAGAACGCGAAAGAACTCGCACATTTAATCGAGAGATTAGAAAAAGAAATGCGCAACTTTGCAAAAGAATTAGAATTTGAAAAAGCAGCTGAACTGCGTGATAAAATTGTACAATTAAGAGAAGCATTTATTAATGAATAAGAAGCAGAAATACAATTATATCGCATGCTGTGACAGCATAGCAGGCATGAAGAAACTTGCAGACGAAAGTATAGATCTTATTTTCGCAGACCCGCCCTATTGGATGCGCACCGAAAGGGCTTTGCATAGAGTTGAAGGCAGTAAATTTGACGGCTGTGATGATGATTGGGATAATCAATTTAAGACAAATGAAGAGTATAATGCCTTTACAAAGGCTTGGCTTTCTGAATGCAAGCGTATTTTGAAGAAAGATGGTTCTCTATGGCTTATAGGTTCTATGCAATGCATTTATTCTATAGGCGCAATCATGCAAGAGCTTGATTTTTGGTTTATCAATGATGTTATTTGGCAAAAGAAAAATCCTACGCCAAACTTTATGGGCACGCGATTAAATAATAGCCATGAAACCCTTATTTGGGCTACAAAATCAAAGAAGTCAAAGTTTACATTTAATTATAAAACTGCAAAAGAATTAAATACCGATACAGTAGGAAAAAGTGACTTTGACAAAGGTATGCGTAAGCAATTAGCCTCTGTGTGGAAGATTACCTTATGTAAAGGAGGCGAAAGAATCAAAGACTCTATGGGCAATAAGCTACATAATACACAAAAACCCGAAGAACTTTTATACAGAATTATCAATATTTCTAGCAAGATAAACGACATTGTCCTTGACCCATTTGGCGGAACTTTCACAACAGCAACTGTAGCCAAGAAAACAGGCAGAAGATATATTTCTTTTGATAATAATGAAAAATATATAGATTATGGACAAAAAAGAATAGATGCCGCGCAAACATCTATTGGTGATATTGAAAAAGCAATATATGATATAAAACTTAAAAGAGTCACACTCACACAACTCATTGAAGGAAAATACCTTTTTGAAAATGAGACAATGTACTTGAAACATTCTGATATAACAGCTCTTTTACTAAGAAAGGGAAAAATACTTTTAAATTCAGAAAAAGTAGATATACACCAAGGCGCAGCTAAGGCAAAAAAGACTAAAGCGCAAAGATTAAATGGCTTTGACTATTGGTTTGTGTTGAGAAATGGAAAACTTGTAAGCCTGCGAGAAATAAGAGAAGAGTACAGAAAAAAATAAAAACGAGCTAAAAGCTCGTTTTTTTCTTTTTATCTAAGCAATCTCTTCCTTATGCTTATCAATCGCTGTTTTCAATTTTTCTTCGTCATTATGTGAAAGCGAAGTTTGTATTATTCTTCCGCCAGTGCCTTGTAGTTCTTCAAGTACTTTATCAAAGACAATATTGTCTAAGAGCATGAAGAGCATAGATGAATTATCCGTAAGATTTTCAGCTAGTTTCTTCATAAAATCATCTTCAATGCCCACGTCTGTGAGTGCGCCAGCTATTGCGCCAGAACCTGCGCCAGCAGCAAAACCAAGTAATGGATTCAAGAAAAGAACACCAATCAAAAGCCCCCAGAAACCGCCGCTTGCCGCGCCTGCCGCAGTCATATTGTACATTTGATCTAAGTGCACCTTGCCTTTTTCATCTTTTGTAGCAACAACAGCATCTTCAAGGTTGACCAAATATTCTTTTTGCATTTTAACTAATTGCTGACGAACTTCTTTAGCCTGTTCTTTATTGTCGTAGGAAACAACTAATAATGTGCTCATAAAAACTCCTTTGATGAATTAAAACTATAATTTATTAAAATATAGCAAGGAAAAATTAAATTTGCAAGTATAGTGTCGAAGGGAGTAGAAATAATAATACAACAAGCACTTTTAAAAAAACTTGACTTCTGTGTGTTTTCAATTTATTTTAATTTTGTATTAAGCAACAAGGATTTTATTATTATGTCTACACAATTAAAGAAACAAGCTTTTAGTGCACTTAATTCAAGTGTTCAAGCGTGGTGGCGTTGGCAAGATTTGCCAAGGCTCTCTTTTGCTGTGTAAAAAAAATATAAAAATATACATAAGAGTCTCTGGCATATAATTTTTGTCAGAGACTCTTTTTTTTATGCTCATCAACCTTTAACCCTTTCAAAAGGATTGCAAATGAAAACTCTTTTCTCAAAATGTCTTCTTATTATGCTTTTAGTCAGTCTAAGTGCTGCACACGCACAAGCAAGAGAACTTCGCTACGCAAACTTCCCCCCTGCGAGCACCTTTCCAAGTATGCAAATGGACGAATGGATTAAGGTTATAGAAGAAAGAACACAGAATGAAGTGCAAGTGCAAACTTTTCCAGCAAGCACGCTCTTAGACACAAAGTCCATGCTACGCGGTATTGCGCAAGGTCAAGCAGATATTGGCTGTACAAGTCTTCTTTACTATCCTGGTTCTTTTCCTCTTTTTGAAGTTTTTGGCCTTCCTCTTGGCTTTACCTCAGCCACAGAAGCCTCTTTTGTTGTGTGGGAACTATTCAAAAAACATAAACCAAGAGAACTAGCCCGTTATAAAGTTTTAACTATGTTCACTTCTGCGCCTTCGCAAGTGATGAGTACAAAGCCTGTGCAAAACCTTGCTGACATTCAAAAAATCAGCCTGCGCGCTTCGGGCACTATTTCAGACGCGCTCACAGCTATAGGCGGTAATGCTGTTTCTATTTCTATGTCAGACACTCCAGAAGCCTTGCAAAAAGGCGTGGTTGACGGTGTTTGCTCTTCATGGGATACTTTGTACGACATGAACTTTGCCGAAGATTGCAAATTTGGTCTTACAGTAAATATGCCAGTCTACCCCTTTGTTGTTATTATGAATAAGGATTCTTTTGAAAATCTTTCAGACAAAGCACAAGAAATTTTAGAAAATTATGCAGACGAGCATGCTCTCTATACAGGAAAGCTTGTCGACAAAGCAGGCATCTTTGCGACAAATTGGGCTATAGAGAAACACGGTTTTACACTTGTAGACATGAGTAAGGCAGAGCAAGATGAGATTATTGCAAAGTCTGCACCTCTTATCGAAAAATGGAAGGAAAAAGCGATTGACAAAGGTCTTGATGCTGAAGCCATTCTTATAGACATACAAGCATTGCGCACACTTTATAGAGAAAAACACGCTAACTAGAATAGATTAGGATAGATTATGACAAGCCTTTTTATACAAAGATTAACAAAAGCTCTTTTCTTCTTGGGCGCATTTTTATTTCTTACAATCATAGTGCTAACTATTGCCAATATTACTATGCGTTTTTTTGGCTCGAGTTTAAGGGGAACAGTTGAGCTATGCGGATTTTTAGGTGCAGCTTCAATTGCCTTATGCCTTCCGCAATTACAAATGCAAAAAGCCCATGCAAGTGCAGGAATCTTTTTTGAGCATTTGCCAGCAAAAGTGCAATCTGTTCAAATTATGCTTGTACACATAGTCTGCTTTGCGCTTACCCTTGCTATGTTTTTAGAATTATACGACTTAACAATCTTTGTACACGAAGGAATGGAAGTAGTTGACGGCTGGGACATTCCGTCTGCGCTTTTTATCGCGCTCTTAACCTTAGGACTTCTTGCGCAATCGCTTATTATTGCATATGAACTCGCGGGCATGGTTAAAAATATTTTAAAAAAATTCAAAGTCAATCTTGCTGATACAGAGCAAGGAGTAAATTCCTAAAGGATAGAATTATGTCACCCTTTTTTCTTGCAATATCTTCACTTATTCTGCTTATTCTTGGCATATTATATGTACGCATACCCATTGCTTTTTTGCTCGCACTCATAGGTTTTGGAGGTTATGCCCTTTTAGACGGTTATTCACTAGCATTAAATATGGTGGGTAATGAATTGTGGGGAGTGCTTTCTAACTATGGCTTAACAGTTATTCCTTGCTTTGTCTTCATGGGGCAAATCTGCTTTCACTCAGGACTTAGTTCTCGCTTATACGCTGGAATACAGGCATGGTGCGGGCATAAAAGAGGCGGACTTAGTCTTGCAACCATCATGGCTTGCGGAGGATTTGCGGCAATTTGTGGCTCAAACACAGCTACAGCGGCAACTATGTCAGTTGTAGCCCTGCCAGAAATGAAGAAATACGGCTATAATTCTATGCTTTCAACAGGAACAGTAGTCGCTGGAACTACCCTTGGCGCTATCATTCCTCCAAGTGTTGTCGCTATTGTTGTTGGCGTGCAGACAGCGCAGTCAATTGAAGCGCTCTTTATGGGTTCGCTTATTCCAGGTATTGGCTTGCTCTTGCTTTTTATGCTGACCATTCCTTTTGTGCTCAGAAAAAATCCTGAATGGGCGCCTGTAAGCGAAAAGTCTAGCTTAAAAGAAAGATTTGCGCATGTGAGTGGCCTTATAGAAGGCTTTGTGCTCTTCTTTATTGTTGTTGTTTGCTTGGCATTTGGCATATTTACACCAACAGAAGCAGGAGCCGCAGGAGCAACCACAGCTTTGTTAATTGGTATTATACGAAAAAAGCTCACATTTGAAGCCTTTATGCGTGCTTTAGAAGAAAGCTTGAGCATTTCAGCCATGCTCTTATTCTTGCTCGCGGGCGCGTCCATGTTTGGAAAATTTCTTACTATCACACGTTTTCCCTTTGAACTTGCGCAATCACTCACAAGTCTTGCCCTACCTGAAATGTGCATACTCCTCATAGTTGTCGCAATATTTATTGTTGGCGGAATGCTTATGGACGCACTCGCCCTATTAGTAATAGCTATGCCTATATTCTTTCCGCTTGCAGAAGCAATGCAGTGGAATACTTTATGGTTTAGTGTCTTATTAATTGTTGTTACTTCGCTTGGCGCGATGACACCGCCTGTAGGAATTGCCGCCTATGTTGTGTCAAACCTTTCTGCTAAAAAAGAAGAAGAAAAAGTTCCACTCAATATTGTCTTCAAAGGTGCTTTACTCTTTTTGCCTGCTTATTTAATCGCTATCGTGCTTATTATGGCTATTCCGCAGATTGTGACAACACTGCCTGCTTTATTGAAGTAATTTTCAGAGCACAAAAAAAGAGTGTGCAACGCATTCAGCCTTGCACACTCTTTTTTTAAAAAGTACCCTAAATTAAACTACTTTGCTAATTCAATTTTTTTCACATCAAAGTCTATATCAGAAAAGTCTTTATCGACTTCACCATAAACTTTCACCATAGTTTTATCGCTGACATCTATTGCGTGCAATAAATCGTCATCAATTTCCACAACAATAGTGCCTGTCACATCTTTAAAGGTATACTTATCCTTACGCAGATGATTGACTATGTAGCCTTCAAGATACATCTTTGTATCGTCTTTTGAGTTTAAAGCTGTTTTTACGTCACCTTTTGTGTAAGCAGTTGAAGAAGGGCCTGTATAGGCTGCATAAGCCGATGTTGAAAGTATCGCTGATAAAACGATGATTGATAGTGTTTTCATACTATTTCTCCTCTTGATTTTTTATAACTATAGCAAAGCAAATGAAAATTTCCATTAGTTTTTTCATAAATTTTTCAAAAGAAAAATGAAAGAAAGATAAAAGTTTTATATCAAGTCACAAAATTCCCTTTGACCTATTGGGCTTTTGTGCAAGTTGCACATTGCAAAACCAAGCTCATCTATCTAATATTACATAAGTTTATACTTGATTTATAACAAATAAAAAAGGCGCATAGCATTTGTTTTTGCCATTCTATACTCAAACTTTTTCTGCTTTTCTTTCTTTTTTTAATGCTCTTTTTGAAATAACAAAAAGAAGAATTAAAAGCAAGGCTGCGCCTCCTAGACCTTCAAGAATGAGCGTTGGAAGAGCGAGCACGCCTGTCAAAGCAACCAATAATAATGCCCATGCAAAAGCAAGCAATACAGAGGATATTGTGACACCTGCTGCAACAAAGGAGTGTATACATTTATTTTTATTTGACTTTTGTGTCTTGAGAACACGTCTCAAAGCAATAGTTGTTAATGCAACATTAAATAAACGCATTGTCCAAAGCATAGATTTAGGGTTTTTGATACCATTTGTCCACTCAATCCAATAGCCTAGTTCGTAAGAAAGGTGGACAAGAGAGGCGATGACGATTAATAGAATAGTCAAGAACAGTGAAGATTTTGTTAATTTTGGCATTGTTTACTCCATTTTATATTTTTTTTGCCTTCGGCGACCAAAAAAACCTTAGCGTGCGCGGTTAAGCTGTAGTATGTGATAAAGCAGTTTTTTATTTTTTTGTTTGCGAAAAAGTTTTAAGCTTCACTTAAATACTGTTTCGCATTAAAAATGAGGATTTTTACAATAAGTTAATCTTGTCTACGAACAAAGAGTATGAAGCCTGTTCATTTCGTCCACTTCGTTCATGTGTTTTTTAAAAGTGTACTAAATTGGAATGACATCTTACACAAAAAGCGAAACAGCGCAATAGACCAATAGTAAAGCCATAATAGTATTGGTTATTCTTGCGTATTTAGTAAAAAGCACCCTAAAAGTTGCGCCAAAAAGTGCCCAGCATACAGTACAAATAAGAGCAAAAATACCCATGGTTAATGAGAAAATCGCCAAATATCTTATGTCATTTCCGTAAGCTGGCAGTATATAGCCTTCAAGGCAGAGCATAGAAAAAACATAGGCCTTTGGATTTACTAATTGAAATAAAGCCCCAAGCACTAGCCCTATAGGTGCGCCATTATCTGTTCTTCTTTCATCATTTATCTTTCCTGTTGCGGTAAATGTTTTATAGGCAAGAAAAAGAATGTACGCAGCCCCCACATATAAAAGAGCCTGCATAAGAATTGGCATAAAATCACGCATAAAAATGGCAATAAAGGAACAAATAGAACTCACAGCTAACAAGCCAAAGAATACACCACAATTAAATGGAAATGTAAGCCTAAAACCTACCCATGAAGCCTGCGTTAACGCCATGATATTATTCGGCCCTGGAGTAATTGAAGCAACAAAAACAAAAAGTAAAAACGATAGCCAATCCATATTCTTCTCTTTAACTTTAAATAAGATAAAAATTATTTTATATACGCTTTATTGTCAAGTAAATTGACGAGACATATTGCCAATTTATGCGCTTCATTTTTTGCCTTCGGCGACCAAAGGAAATTATCTACTTATTATTTAACATAGATAAAAATTTACTAGAGATAAATACCCTGTGAACGAAGTGAACATGCCTCTTGCTCTTTGTTCGTAGATTGTCTTTTATATTGATATTTCCTCCATTTTTAAATCGAAAAAGTATTTATGAGCGGAGCTCATATAACTTTTTCGTAAGTAAAAAAATAAAAAACTGCTTTAGGCACACACTAGAGCTTAACAGCGCAATATACGGGTTTCCAAAGGGTAGTAAGCCGTGAGGATAATCCTCTTGGTCGCCGAAGGCAAAAAGAAGGCCTTTTTTGCTTAAACTTGACACAGATAAATAAAGCGCATAAAAAACAATATGAAAGGAAGACACATTGAAAGTAAAATTATTGATTTCCTATGTAGGCACGCATTATAATGGCTGGCAAATTCAAGAAAAAACATCTTTGCCTACCATTCAAGGCGAAATAGAAAAAGCCCTTTTTGCACTTTTTAAAAAGGATATTCGTGTCATAGGCGCAAGCAGAACAGACAGCGGCGTGCATGCTGATGAGCAAGTTGCCCACTTCATTCTTGACTTTGAGCCAAAAAATGTGCGCTGGCAACAAGCGCTCAACATTAACTTGCCCTTTGATATTCGAATAAAGCAAGCATGTGTTGTTGATGAAAATTTTCATGCACAAAAAGATTCCACAGGTAAGATTTATTCCTATTCTCTTTGGCATGACAAAAACTATGTTCCGCCAAGACTGTATCCCTTTACTTGGCTTTGTGGAAAAACAGATTTAACTAAAATTGAAGAAGCACTACCTCTACTTATAGGCACACACGACTTCGCTTCTTTCCAGAATATGGGCACTGAACTTCACCATACTGTGCGCACTTTACACGATATTTATATTGAAAAAATTTCAGACAATCAAAGTCTTTTTTATTTTAAAGGAAGTGGTTTTTTAAAGCAAATGATAAGAAATATTATGGGTTTACTCGTAGCAGTAGGCAAAAATAAAGTAAAAGTAGAAGAAGTGCAAGCTATACTTGAAGCAAAAAAAAGAAAGAATACCATTCTCACAGCTCCTGCCTGCGGTCTTACTTTAACAAAGGTTTTATATGAAGAAATATAATATTTTACATATAGTTAACATACGTTTTTTCAATGCAACTGCATGGTATGCTATGAATCTTTGTCGTGTATTAAATACTACAGGCCATAGTTCAAAATGTCTTGTGCTTGCTGGCACAGAAGCACATGAACAAGCAGTAAAGATGAATATACCACACATTGCTATGCCTTATGACCAGAAAAAAATCACTAAACTTCCTGCTATTTATGCTTATTTAAAAAAACTACTTGAAGAAGAAAAGCCTGACATTGTCAACTGCCATAGAGGCGAATTATATCCCTTTTTTGTTGCACTCAAGAAGAAGTACAAGTATAAACTTGTGCGCACACGCGGCGACCAAAGGCCTGCAAAGAATAATATAGTCAACCGTTTTCTTTATTCTGACTATACTGACGCTCTAATTTCAACAAATTCTGTCACTGCAAAACAGCTTATCAAAGACTTGCATGTTCCCGCGCACAAAGTGCATATCATCTTAGGCGGAGTAGACACTGAAAAGTTTTACCCTCAGCCACAAGTCTATCTAAAAACAAGAGAAAAATTTGGCTATACAAAGCAAGATTGCGTTATTGGTCTTCTTGGCAGACTAGACCCTATAAAGGGCGCTAAAGAAAGCATAGAAGCCCTTGCGCAGATAGCAAGCAAAGCTCCAAGATTGAAATTGTGCATTATTGGCTTTGATGAGCTTCTCACAGAAGAAGAAGTAATGAACATTGCCCATGAAAATAATGTTGCAGACAGGGTGCTTGTTACAGGAAAAGTTGAAGAAGTAAATCATGTACTCAATATGTGTGATGTGGCACTCTTATCTTCAATTGGCTCTGAAACCATTGCAAGAGCTGCCCTTGAATTTATAGCTTGCGATATTCCGCTTATTTCTTCAAAAGTCGGCGTTATGCCTGACCTTTTAGACAAAGAAGCTCTTTTTGATACAGCAGATGTAGAAGACATGGCTGAATTTTTATACAAAGCCTACCTTGCTTTTGAGGATATAACATCTGAACAGGGCGCATGGCTACAAAGAATTAAGAATTTCCAAAAGGCACAATTGACACATTTATCTCTTGAGGTCTTTGCCGAACAATCACTCACAGTTTACCTACCTTTATTAAATAAATAATTATTGGAGTTTAATATGAATCCACTTTTTGCAAGCGATAATACAACAGGTGTGCACCCAAGGGTCATGCAAGCATTAAACGACGTTAACGTAGGCGCGTGCAAGCCTTATGGTGACGATGAATACTGTCAACAAGCACAAAAAGCCTTTAAAAAGGTTTTTGGTGATGATATAGCCGTTTATTTTGCTTTGAATGGTACTGGTTCAAATGTGCTTGCCCTCAAGTCAGTTCTACGCCCTTGGGAAGGCACTATTTGCGCTGACACTTCACATCTAAATACTGATGAAGTGGGCGCACCCGAAGCAAACACTGCTTCAAAACTTCTTCTCTATCCTGCAAAAAATGGCAAGCTCACACCTGAGGGTATAGAGCATTATTTGCACGACCTAGACAATGAGCATCACACTAAACCCTGCCTTGTTTCTCTCACGCAAACAACTGAACAAGGCACTGTATATACAGTGGAAGAAATCAAAGCCATCACTTCATTAGCGCATGAACACGGGCTTTATGTGCATATGGACGGTTCAAGAATAGCTAATGCTGTTGCTGCATTAAATGTTGATGTAACTGAAATAACAAGAGATGCTGGCATAGATGTTCTTTCTTTTGGGGGAACAAAGAATGGGCTTATGATGGGCGAAGCAGTTATCTACTTCAACACTTCCTTAGTGCGCGACTTTTTTAGAATGCGTAAACAATGCTTTCAACATATCTCAAAAATGCGCTATATTGCAGCTCAATTCCTTGCTTACTTTGAAGAGAATTTGTGGATAAAGAATGCAAAACACGCAAATGATATGGCACAGTACCTTGCCAAAGAATTAAATACTGTTCCAAATATCAAGATTTCAAGACCAACAGAGGCAAATGCAGTTTTCTCTATTATGCCGCCTGAACTTATTAAAACACTTCAAGAACATTATTATTTTTATGAATTAAATCCACACATACATGAAACAAGACTTATGTGCTCTTTTGCAACAACTAAGGAAGATATAGACAATTTTGTAAACATTGCTGTAGAATGTCAAAAATAATCTTTGCATAGAATTTTTTGCCCTTTTTACAATAATTAAATTTATGATTTTTTTTCAATTATTGACTTTATAGGAAAAGTTGTTATTAATAGAGAAAATCTTTACTGAAAATAAAGCCCTCTACACAATGATTTATGCAGAGGTCTCAACCAAGGTATGTGTATGCAAGTTTATGGCATCATCCCATCTCGTTATCAAAGCACACGCTTAGAAGCAAAAGCTCTTGCAGACATTGAAGGCAAGCCGATGTTTTGGCATGTGTATACGCAAGCTTGTAAGGCAAATATCAGCAAGGTTTTTCTTGCAACAGACGACACACGCATTGAAGAAAGTGCAAAAAAATATAACATAGAAGCAATTATGACAAGTCCTGCGCATAATTCTGGCACAGACCGTATTTATGAAGCAGCCTGCATTATTGCTCGTGACAACAACATACAAGATGACGATATTATTATAAATATACAAGGCGATGAACCTCTTTTAGAACCACAAATGCTTAATGAGCTCATTCTTCCTTTTTCTGAAAAAGATGTAGAAGTGTGCACACTTGCACATTGCCTAAGCACAATAAAAGACGAAGAGCGTTTTTATTCACCAAATACAGTTAAAATTGTTCTTGATGAAGAAAATAAGGCTTTATACTTTTCAAGAGCGCCTATTCCCTATTTAAGAGACAAAGAAGACAAGAAAAATAATGAAGAAAGCTTTTTTTATGCTCATATTGGCTTGTATGCATTCAGATTCAGCGCATTAAAAAAGTTTGTTTCCTTCAAGGAATCTTTCTTAGAAAAAACAGAAAAATTAGAGCAGCTAAGGCTTTTAGAAAATACTATACCCATACACATAGCCCTTACAGAATTTCCTTCTCAAGGCGTTGATACTCTTGAAGATTTAGAAAAAGTAAGAAGGATTATGAAAGAGAGAAAACACTAAAAAACTATTTGCAGACAGTTTAAAAGGGATTAAGGAACACGCATGTCAAAAGATTTAAATAAAATTAGAAAAGAAGTTGGGCTTATCAAGTCCCATGTAAAGCAAGGCAAGATTATGCTTGCCTTTAAAGCATTGCGCGATGCCGTTTCCCTGCTTGCAAATGCCAGTCTCACTCGTTCAGAAAGAGAAGAACTTGAAACACATGTCGATAATGGCACACTCTACATCTTGACTGATCAAGAAGTTAAAAGAGCCATTGGTATGGATATAAAATATGTGAAGGGAAAGGAAAAGGACTTGCTCCCAACCCTTGATATTGTTATTGAAACCTATCAAGAATACCTTGATACTAAGGCAGCAGAAGATATAGAATTGCAAAAAGCAAAGGCAGCAGAAAATAAAAATAAAGCGCTATTTGAAACATTTGAAAAAGCAAAAAAACTCTATGAAAGCGATGCTCCTGAAGACAAGGAAAAAGCCTATGCTAAGTTTATGGAACTTGGAGAAAATCCTGATTTCCCAGCACAAAACTTTGCCCAAATAGCCATGCTTTATTTAAATGCCCAAGAATTTGACAAGGCTGCTACTTTCTTTGCCTTTGCCATTGACAGAGATTCTACAATTCTTGATTGGTATATAAAGATAGGCATGTGTCTTCGTAAGGCAAATAAATTTGAAGAAGCCGAGAAATATTATTTCAAGGCAGCTAAAGATATTGGCAAGAGTGCAAATCTTTTTTTCAATCTTGCAAGACTTTACTTTGACTGGAAAAAATGGGATAAAGCTATACAAGTTGCTGAAGCAACACTCAAGCTAGACCCAAGTGTTGTTGAAGCACAAAAATTGATAGACTATATCAATAAACAAGAAGTAAAATAAATTCATTTAAGAGAAAGCATAAATATGCATGAAAAAAGTACACATCTTTCTTTTGACAACAGCGCAAACGCCTCTGAACTCTTTGGTCCGCTCAATTCTCACCTTGACTTCATGTCAGACTTAACGGGAGCGGCTATTTCTTCAAATGGCAATGAACTCACTATCAAAACGAATGATAAAAATATCAGTAAAAAAGAACTTAACCTTATTGCGCACGTCTTTACACAGTGCTATACCCTTATTCAAGAAGGAAATTCTGTCAGTCCACAATCCTTTGAGCAAGTGTATAATGTGTTAAAAAACGAGCCTGAAATAGATATAAAAAAGCAATATCAAGATATAAATGTGATTAAAACACCTAAAAAAACGATAATTGCCCGTAATCATTCACAAAAAGAATATCTTGATTTAATACAAAAAAACGATATTGTTTTTGGCATAGGACCTGCTGGAACAGGCAAAACCTATTTAGCTGTGGCAATGGCTCTACAAGCGCTTATAACAAAGAAAGTGAAGAAAATCATTCTTTCAAGGCCAGCTGTTGAAGCAGGAGAAAAGCTTGGCTTTTTGCCAGGTAATATGAATGAAAAGGTAGACCCCTACCTTCGCCCTTTGTTTGATGCCCTTGATGAAATGCTTGGGCATAGTCAATGCATAGCAAGACAAGAAGCCGGAATGATTGAAATTGCGCCCCTTGCCTTTATGCGTGGCAGAACCTTGACAGACGCTTTTCTTATCCTTGATGAAGCACAAAACACCACACCTGAACAGATGAAAATGTTTCTCACGCGTATGGGTTTTGGCTCAAAAATGGTCATCACTGGTGATATTACACAAATTGACTTGCCTCCAACTTCTCTTTATTCACAAAGTCAAGACGGCAAATACGCCCCGAGAGTTATCCGCTCAGGTCTTGTTGAATGTCTTGGTATATTAAAAAACACCCAAGGAATTGGGATATTTAACTTTAAAAACACTGATGTTGTAAGACATCCTATGGTACATAAAATAGTAAACGCCTATGATAAAAACAAGAACAAATAATTTTGGCATAAAAAATGTTTCAAAGTTCATAAAAATAGCCTTTATGAGCCATTATGCAGGATATGCAACATGGTCTTTATTTGCTGTTATCCTTATACTTTCTTTGCTAACAGGTCTTGAAAACTCTTCAAAAGGGCAAATATACATGGCTGGTGAAACAGCTACGTCTGATGTCTATGCCATACGCACACTTAGAGTTGAAGACAGCTATGCAACGCAGTTACGCAGAAATCAAAATATGGAATTGCAGCCTCTTTTGTTTGATGTCGACAAAAAATCAATCAGGGTTTTTAGAGAAGATATTTTGCACTTGCTCACTGCCTTATCCGCTTCATCAAAAGATTCAAAGGCTCTTGAACAGTTGAAAGAAGGCTTTAGAGCCAGAACTGAAAGAAAATTTGATGATGAATTTTTCCAAATACTTTCACGTCTTGAAGTGCAAAACTTCCTCACGAAAAGGCTTCTTCCTTTTACAGAAAAAATCCTCTTGCAGGGTATTTTTTCCAGTAGAGAGCAAATAAGTCCTGGCACATCTACTATCTTGATAAGAGATCCTGAACTTGGAAGCGAATCACTACTTATTCCAAACAGAAGTGCCTTACCTGACTTATCTTCTTTATATTTAAGTGTAGGACAAGAATTAAATAAATCCTCGCTCGCTGTGCATGAAAACCGTGCCTTGATGATACTTGTCGAATGCCTTGCCCCTTCTTCTCTTGTCCTCAATAAGGAAGACACTATTAAAAGAGCAACCACAGTTGCTTCAACTGTTCCTCCAGTGTATTATTTCATACAAAAAGGCGAGCTTATTGTTGCTCAAGGCAGCATTGTAACAAGAGAACAACAATTGAAGATGCAGGCCTTGTTTAAATACTCTTCAAGCACAATAGACTTAGAAACTTCTTTTGGTATTTTTATTATTGGCAGCATACTTGTTTTTGGGCTCTTTCTTTCACCAACTGCTGACAGAGGAACACAACTCTATCCACGCGCGCAATATTTCATTGCCTTTCTTATCTTGATTTTTGGTTTATTTTCCATATTTTACAGATTTGGCATGAGCATACTTGCCCAGCTTCCGTCTGAAGTGTGGTTTTATGCTTTTCCTGTTTCGGGTGCAGCAGGTCTTGCGGCTCTTGTCTTTTCAGCAAGACGCTTTGTGAGCATTGCGCTTATTATTTCTTTGTTCACAACAACGGCTCTTGGCGGTTCATTAGAACTTTTCATGTTTTACTTTCTTTCTTGCATGCTCAACACCCTGCTTGTTGTCAAGTCTCAAAGTAGGCAAGATGTTATCAGATCAACTCTTATCCTCATGCTTGGTCAAAGTATTCTTGCTCTTGCCTCAGGACTTTTTTCACACATTCTCTACACAGAATTTCCGCTTCTGCTTCTTGCAATTGCGGTCAATTCAGTGCTTGCGCTTTTCATAGTCTTTGCTCTAAGTCCTATTGCAGAAATGCTTTTTGGGCTCACAACGCGCTTTAGACTCATGGAATTGATGAATTTAGAACAGCCTTTATTGCAAGAACTTATGATGACCGCTCCTGGCACATATCACCACTCAATAGTTGTTTCAAATCTCGTTGAAGCTGGCGCGAAAAATATCAATGCCAATAGTCTACTTTGTAAGGTAGCAGCTCTTTATCACGATATAGGTAAGATAGCCAGACCTGAATACTTTATAGAAAACCAAAAAAATATTCCAAATAAGCACGACACCATTGCGCCTGCAATGAGTGCTCTTGTACTTATTTCGCATGTAAAGCAAGGCATTGAATATGCTGAAAAGTATCAGCTAGGTAAGGAAATAACTGATATTATTTGCGAACACCATGGTAACCGCTGTATCACTTACTTCTATAATAAAGCAATAAAAACACATACAGGCGAAGGCGACCCACCAAAAGAAGCCGATTATTCCTATCCAAACCCAAGGCCAAAAACAAAGGAAGCTGCAATTATCATGCTTGCAGATGCGGTTGAAGCTTCAAGTCGTACCTTATCAGACCCAACACCTGCGCGTATTCAATCGCATGTGAAAAAAATTGTGCATGGCATTTATGAAGAGGGTCAGCTTGATGAATCTGAACTCACTTTCAAAGACCTTAACTCTTTATGCGATTCCTTCACGCGTGTATTAAATGGTCTTTTCCACTTACGCATTGCCTATCCTGAAAAGCCTGAAAAAAAGAAAGGCAGTGAAAGTGCAGAAACAAAGGCGCAAGAACAAGAAAGTACACAAGACAAAAAAGAAACAAGTGAACAAAAAGCAAGTTCTTTAAAAAATGAAGAAGAAGTAAAAGAAGTTACGAAAGAAGAAATAAAAGAAGAAAAGAAAGCATAATCTCTATGAAATATTTTTGCATTAGTCTTGGTTGCCCAAAAAATAGGGTTGACAGTGAAAGGCTTCTTGGTTCAATGCCAGAGGTTGAAATGGTAGAAGACATTTTTGATGCCGAAATTGTCCTCATCAATACCTGTGCCTTCATAGCGCCTGCTATTCAAGAAAGCGTGCGTACAATTTTATCTGCGTGTGAAGACATGCAAGAAATGAAGCAAAAACCTTTCCTCGCTGTTGCTGGGTGTTTGAGCGGAAGATTTGACGTCAAAGACCTATCAAGCGAAATTCCTGAAGTAAACCTATGGCTTATACCTAATGAAATAGAAAGCTGGGCTTCTCAACTTTCTCACGCCCTAGGCTTTGGAGAAAAGGACACAAAAAGCAGAATAATAAGCACCTTGCCTTCCTATGCTTGGCTAAAGATAGGCGAAGGTTGCAGGCATAATTGTTCTTTTTGCACTATTCCTTCTATAAGACCAACTCGACTTTCTTACGCAAAAGATTTTCTTGTAAATGAAGCAAGACAAGCTGCAAAGCAAGATGTAAAGGAAATCATACTTGTTGCCCAAGACATCACAGCTTGGCAAGAAGATAAGGCAAAGCAAGCAGATTTGCGCCCTCTTTTAGACGGGCTTTTAGAAATAGACGAACTTGCACGCATACGTTTAATGTATCTCTACCCCTCTGGATTAACCGATGATTTACTCAAGTATATAGCAAGTACAGACAAAAGAATTGTGCCTTATTTTGACGTGCCCTTACAGCACGCACACAAAGATATTTTAAAGAAAATGGGCAGGCCTTTTGCTTCTGACCCCTATACTGTTGTTGAAAAAATACGTCATTATATGCCACATGCAGCATTGAGAACTTCACTTATTGTCGGCTTTCCATCAGAAAATGACAGTCACTACCAAGAATTATGCGACTTTGTTGAAGAAGTGCGCTTTCATAATATGGGTGTCTTTGCCTATCAAGCTGAAGAAGGCACAAAGGCAGCTGCTATGCCTGATCAGGTTGAGGAAAGCGTCAAAGAATGGCGTAGAGACAACCTTATGGAAATACAAGCTCAAATCAGTGAAGAAATTTTATCAGGCTATTTTGGCGCGTATGAAGAGCTTATCATTGACAATGCCCTTGAAGAATGGGACGGTTTATACTCGGCACGAACATGGTTTCAAGCGCCTGAAGTTGATGGTATCACCTATGTAAGCGGTGAAAACATTTCTTCAGGGCAAGTAGTCACAGCAGAAATTATAGAAACAAAAGAATACGACCTAGTCGCACTTGCATAAGGATATTTATGAAAAATAGCTACAAAAAAATACTTTCCCTCATGCTCTTTCTCTTTATCTTTGCTTCTTGTTCACCCTCCACACAAGACAGTGCCGAAATGAAAGAAGAAGCAATCAGCATGACAAATATTGTAGGCATGTGGGATACAGGTGAAAATATCTACAATTTTTACGAAGATGGCAGATTTGAAACTGTGAACAATCTCGCTCTTTCAGGCTATAGTTGGAGGCTTGAGAAGGATAAGCTTATACTTTCTTTTCTTGATTCGCCTGCCAATAAAGCAATTGAAGAAGTATACATTCTTGACACAGTGCGAACAGCTCGATTGATACTTATAAGTTCAGATGATTCTAAATTGACATGGAATCGTTCCAAAGAAAATGCGCAGGCAGTTGAAGCAGAACTTTTTTATAGAGAAAGAATTGCCCTACCGCCAGAAATACTTGTGCGCTATGAATTAAGCCAAGAAACACAAAAGGGAAAGCATATTGTCAATAGCTCCTATTTTTCTTATAAAGGCACTATTCCTCTTCCTCTTAAAGCCTTTTATTTAGAGAAAAATAGAGACAAAAACCTACCTCTCATGCTTTCTGTCACATTCTACTATAAAGACAATGCGCTTTTTTCAACGAAAGAGCCTGTAATTATAGATGAAAGCAACCAAAAAGTGCTCCTTATGCGTGTGACAAACGAAGAAATTTCACCTCCAAAAATTCTTGCTCCGCAAGCTTTTACTTTTACGCGTGAAGAAGAAGATGCCTTCTATTATGCAAAACTTTTCTTAGAGAACAAGCATTTATTCTTTCTTATTCAAGAAAGAGATGAGAAAAATGACGGCATAGATGAAAAAGAAGCCTATTTAACATGGGGCTATTGGAATCAAGTAGGCAGGGGGCATTCTCTTGAACTTATTGTTGCAGGCAAAGAAACCCTCACAGGCGCTGTGCACTTAGATAATTCTCTTTTTTTCGACAACCTCCCATTGTTTGAAAAAGTAGACCGTATAAAATTACTTCAAACACAAGAAAGCATGAATGAAAAGCTCTACTTCACTATTAAAGGCATTGTGACAAAAAAGAATGATGATTTTTTCCTTGTGCCACAGGGACTTACAGAAAGCTTCAAGCTTCTTGGCAATGTTTTAGTGAATCCGCAGTTAAGTAGTTTAAAAAATAATGAAAGTCTTTTTATTGAGTTGAATGCAAGTTATTCTCTTGAAGGCTATTTTGACGTACAAAATATTATTTCTACTTCAAAAATACAAAGCAGTACAGAAAATACACAGGGAACAAATTTAAAAAACACTTATTGGCGACTTACTGAACTAAATGCAAAGGAAAAAATACCTCAATCTCCTGCTGAACCGCATTTCATACTCAAAATCGAAGACGAAAGCGCAAAAAGTGGTGATGGTGCAGGTTCTGATGGCTGTAATTCATTTTTCTTCACATGGAAGGCAGATAAGGACATGCTTGATATTAGCTTAGGCGGTTCGACAATGCGCTTATGCCCTGAAGAACATGTTGAAGAGCAGGCAAGAGAATATTTAAAAGTGCTTGATACAGCAAATAAGTACAACATACAAGGTTCAAGTTTAGAGCTCAAAAAAGACGATAAAACTCTTGCCAGATTTGAATCTGTTGCCCTATAAAAGATGCCATAAAAAATGTATGATACCGCGCTTATACTCAGTGTAGGAAAATTTCGTGAATACGATGCATGGGTGCGCTTACTCACGCGCACAAGCGGTATATGCACAGCCTTTGCCTTTGGCGCAAGTAAGAGCAGAAGACGTTTTGCTGGTTGCCTTGACACTTTGAATATAGTGAGCGCGACTATTGAAAAAAGTCCAAAAAAGAATTTCTTACAACTTAAAGAAACTTCACTCATCAGCACGCCCTCTGTGCGTACGGATTGGCGATTAACGGGCATAGCGACAAATTGCTTACGTTTTATAGAAGCACTTGACATTGCCCCTGAAACTTCATTGGAAAGCTTTGACTTTATTACGGATTTTTTTGAACTCATAAAAGATTATCCAGGCAGAGCAAGTTCGCTTCCACCTTTGTTCAGGTTTAAACTTGCTTCTATACAAGGTTATGCTCCGCACATTCAGTCTTGTGTGCAATGTGGAAAAGACTTTGCAGAAGATAAAATGGCGGTATTCTCCGTGCAAGATGGCGGTGCTCTTTGCCCTTATTGCGCGTATAATGCGCCGTCAAAATCCATGCATATACCAATTTCCTACTTAACCTTGCAGTTCTTAGAGGAAGTACAAAGTAATCCAGCAAAAAGCTGGCTTTCTTCCGAAATCCCCATGCATATTATTTCTTCTTATTCTAAGGTCATTGACGCTTTCGTGCAGTATCATTTGGG
>CAYJHE010000010.1:0-30333 GCA_964369675.1 uncultured Desulfovibrionaceae bacterium
AAGCCTTGTTTTGCCATGTGGACGGTTAAATCACAAATACGGTTAGAATAACCCCATTCGTTGTCATACCATGCAATGATTTTTGCCATTGTTCCATCTTGAACATAGGTGTATTCAGCATCTAAAATAGAAGAATGCGGATTGCCCTTGAAGTCCATAGAAACCAATTGCTTATCACAGTATTCAAAAACGCCTTTTAAGTAAGTGTCAGCAGCTTCTTTTAGTTTTCCAAGCAATTCTTCAGTTGTTGTTGCTTTATCAAGCATAACAGTGAAGTCGATGATAGAAACTGTTGGAGTAGGCACACGAAGTGAAAAACCTGTGAACTTGCCTTTTAAGCTTGGCAATACTTCTGAAACAGCCTGTGCAGCACCTGTTGAAGTTGGGATAATGTTACAAGCAGCAGCTCTTGCACGGCGTAAATCTTTGTGCGGAAGGTCAAGAATACGTTGGTCGTTTGTGTATGAGTGTACAGTTGTCATCACACCTGACTTGATGCCAAATTCTTTGTCAAGCACCATTGCAATAGGTGCAAGGCAGTTTGTTGTACAAGAAGCATTTGATAAAACGTGATGTTTAGATGCGTCATAATCGTTGTGGTTTACGCCCATAACAACAGTGATGTCTTGATCTTTTGCAGGAGCTGAAATAACTACTTTTTTCGCGCCGCAGTCAATGTGTACTGCTGCATCTTTTGCAGAACGGAAAATACCTGTTGATTCTATGACGAGGTCAACTTCTAACTCAGCCCATGGCAATAATTTTGGGTCTCTTTGTGCAAGACATTTTACTTTCCAATCGCCAACTGTGGCAATATCGCCATCTAAAACAGCGTTTAGATTTGCTCTACCATAATTTGTGTCGTATTCCAATAAGTGCAGATTTGTTGCTGCATCAAAAAGGTCATTAATAGCTACAATTTCAACTTGATCTTGGTATTCAGCAAAAAATGCGCGGAATACTTGACGGCCGATACGACCAAAACCATTAATGGCAACTCTTGTTTTCTTCATTTCAAAATTTCCTTAAATTATTTTTTTCTTAAATTGAATTAATGTGATTAATCTTCAAATACCTGATAGGCATATTCATTTTGAAGTTTGTAGTTTTGTTGTAGTTCTGCATATGTACGAGCATTGTTGATTGCAATAGCTGAAACTTGCGCAACTGCTTCTAAAAATTCGATTTCTTCAGGTGAAAAGTCACGAGCTTCACTTGAATATACACGCAAAAGTCCGATGACTTCATCATTTAGTTTGAGTGGTGCAGAAATAACAGAGATAAGGCCTTCTGCTTTTGCTTGTTCTGGATATTGAAATCTGCCGTCTATAGTTGCATCTTGTAAGGTAATGGTTTTACCAGCTAACACGTCACTGTCAAGGCCACTTTTTTGTACTTCAACTGGTCCTTTTCTCATGTAGCCTGTTGATAAACCGTAAGAAGCAGTTGCAAGAAGAAGTTTTCTTGTTGGGTCTAAAAGACGCATAGTGCTTGCTTTTGCCTGCATTGTTTTTGCTGCTTCTTCTACAATTTTTGCGTAGACATCTTCAGGAGAAAGAGAAGAGTTTACTACTGATACCAAGGAGTATAAAGCTTTGAAATAACCTGTTGTACTCATAAGAACCTCTCTAGTAGGGTAAAAAGTTAAAAAAATTACAATTACAATTTCAACATTACCTAAAAAAATTTCTCTTGTAAAGTTTAAAACTATAAAAATTTTACTGATTTTTTATTCAAAAAGTTGATAATGATGAGCTTGAAAGAGTTAACTATTTAGAATGTTGAATGATTTGTTTTTTAGAATCCAGCTAAAGGCGATGCATTTTGAGTTATTTTCTGTGTGAGCATATTGATAAGAGGGGTGAGGCTTTGTTCGTTTTCGATTTTCTTGCAGGCATACATTGCCTTTGTGTGGTCATTACCGCCAAAAATTTCGGCTATATGAGCATAGGAAAAGCCAAGTAATTTTCTGCACAAGTACATGCTTATCTGCCTTGCTAAGACAATTTGAGCAGAGCGGCTTTTTCCTCGTATATCATGTATTTCAAGCCCATAAAAGTTTGCGGTTTGCTGTATGATGAGTTCGGGGGTAAAATAGTGCTCTTCTGTATAGCCTTTGAGCATATATTCTAATTCTTCTTCATTGAAAGTTTTTTTTGTTGTCTTTGTGTATGCAGAAAGTGTTTTTAATATACCGCTTAACTGTCTTAAATCAAGGCAAAAACGTGCTAAAATCAAACACATAGACTTCGTGAGTATGAGCTTTAAATTCTGCGCACTTCTTTCAGCAAAACGCATTCTTACATCTAAGTCAGGCGGAGATAAGTTTAAGGTAATACCTGAGGAAATTCTGGATAAAAGGGATTCTTCAAAGTTGAGCACTGCATGCACGGAAGGCATGAAATGTTCCCTTGCCGAGGAAGAAGAAAAGGCGATAATCAAAAGCTTCTCTTCTTTGAGTAGGGTATCAAAAAGGGAGACATAATCTGCTTGTACAGAAGCATAATTTGATAGCAAGTGCATGTCGTCAAGCAGAATTATATCGGCTTCTTGAATTTCTTTTATGCGCCTAAGAGAGCTTTTCTTGTCAGTAAAAAACTTTGCTAAGCCAAGAGCTTGCCCTAAAGCTATTTTAAGGTTTGGATTGAGTTCATGTGCCTTTTTTGCAAGCGCTTCAAGGATTAATGTCTTGCCTGAGGCTGTAGGTGCCTTGATTAAAATAGGATTTACTTCTGCTATACTTTGCCCTGAAGCTTTAGTTTTAATAGCGTGTTCTAATATTTCAGTATTAAATGTATTTTGTTTTCCAGAAATAAATTCTGAAAAATCAGGTAAAATGCTCCATTTAATAGAAAAATAATCCACGTTTATCATAACAGACCTGCAATTTGTTTGTGATTTCAAATAGATAAAAACTAGAAGAGATGAGTTTTTTGTGCTATAGCTATCATACAACTAAGTCTTTCTTTAAGTCAAAGTATAAATTTTTATACATAATGTGTCAAAATAGCTTGAAATTTTTACTAATTAAAGATAGACAATACTAAGAAAAAGGTGTAAGTTGTTTTAAAATTATACTCTATTACATTGGAAAAACTATGCATAATAAAAGAAAAAATCAAAGGCGCGCTCTTCTTGCGCTTCTTGTAATAGGTCTTGCATTTGGCTCGACTTATTGTTTTGACATTTTTTCAAATAATTCAAATAAACTCGTAACATCTCAAAATAGTGAACAAAATAATGCTTTTGAATTAGAAATACTCACTGAGCTTTCTACGCAATTACCAAGCATTAAAGACAGTCAAAGGCTTTTAGGCAATACCATTGCTGTGGAAGATTTTTCACAAAAAGCCGATGAAGTGAAGGAAATTATCACTGTAAAGAATAGTGACAGTAAAGAGAATTCCTCTTTCTTTGCCTCTCTTTCTTCTTCTTTCTCAAATGTTGCAGACCTAGACTATTTTGACGAACAAAGTGAGTCTAAGCTTGTTCCCATTCAAGCGCCTTCCTATGAAAGCATAGAAAAATCCACATCTTCTGAAGTGGCAGAAATAAAGAGACAAGTAAATCCAAATGCCCAAATAACACTTTCAGGTTATGAGCTTAAAGAGAATGAGTTTATTATTCGTAAAGAAGTTGCAAAGGGCGATACTATAGGAACTATTCTTGAAGACTTTGTACCGCGTAAGCAGTTATATATAGCAATAAAAAAAGCAAAACCTCTTCGTAACATGGAAACTATAAGAATAGGGCAAAGCTATGAAATTGTTCACGATAATAAAAATAACCTTATACGTTATGAATACGAAGTAGATTTAGAAGAGACCTTTGTTTTACACGCATCACTCATCAATCCTGTTATTGATACAAGTATTGCGCAAAATGTAAATGAGACAAGCGCAATGCCTGTCAATGAAAAAGCGCAAGAGCTACTAGTTGATAAAGTTATCGAGCTTGACGCAACTAAAGCAGAGGAATTTGCTTTAGAAATTGATAAAACTATTGCTGATATTGACGAATTAAATCTTATGCCTTCTGCTGGCGAGATTTCACAAGAAGAAAGCCTAGCAGACCAAACAAACACGCAGCTAAACACTCAGGCAGCAAAAGAAGAAGCAGAGCTTGCCTTAGTGCAAACAGCACAAAGCGTGAATGAAGAAGTTGCAAAAGAAGAAAAAGAGTTGATAAAGGAATATGCATTCAATTGTGAACTTGTTCCTGTTGTCTACGACATAAAACTTGTTGCTATTGACGGAAAAATTAACGAAAGTCTTTCAGTTGCTCTTGCTGAAGCAAACGAAGGTTTTAGCCTTGCTTATTCTATCACAAGAATTTTTTCAGATAAGATTGACTTTTTTTCTGACATACAAAAAGGCGATAGCTTTAAACTTCTTGTTGAAAAAAAATATAAAGACGGCGAATTTGTCAAATACGGCAAAACACTTGCAGCATTTTTTGTGAATGGAAAAAAAGAATACACTGCCTTTAGATTTGAAAATGAAAAAGGGCATAGTGCTTACTTTGATGAAAGAGGTCACGCACTTCAAGGTTTACTTCTTAAATCCCCTCTTGATTATACGCGCATAAGCTCTGGCTATACAATGAATCGTAGACACCCTATTCTTGGCATTGTTCGCCCGCATCAAGGCATAGACTATGCCGCACCTTCAGGAACACCTATTGTTTCTATAGGCGATGGAACGGTTACTTTTGTTGGCTGGAAAGGCGGTTATGGCAAAACTATTGTAGTGCGCCACACGAATGGCGTTGAATCGCAATACGCGCATATGCGTAGTTATGCGAAAGTAAGCAAGAAGGGTGCTAAGGTTTCTAAAGGGCAAACCATTGGTTATGTTGGCTCTACAGGACTTTCCACTGGTCCTCACTTAGATTTTCGAGTAAAACAAAATGGTAAGTTCATCAATCCTGCTTCAGTTGTATCTGAAAGCATACCGCCTTTAAAGGGAGAGGAAAAGAATAGCTTCCTTATTGTTATGGACGAAATTAATGAATATTTAAATGGCACAAAGTCACTTTCAAGCTATAATCCAGATGTAAATCTTCAAGATAATGAAGGTTAATAAATAAAATAAGAGAAAAGAAAAACCGCAGAAATGCGGTTTTTTTTATAAATTATTTTTCATAGTCTTTGACTTTTACAAAAGACCCTCTTTTTCTAATGTTTTAATTTTTCTAAAAATAGTGCTTCTATCAACTTGGAAATTTCTTGCAACTTCGCTTATACTTCCAAATTCTTGCATTGCAGCTATCAAGATTTTATTTTCAGCTTCTTTCATAATTTCTTTATAAGTTCTGCCTTCTAATTTTATAGAGCTATTACCTTGCTCAGATGGAATCTTCTTTTTAAGCAAATTCGCTGGCAATGGTAAATCTTCAACTTGAACAACATTTTTCTTGCATGTCACTACAATGCCTTGAACAAAATTATCAAGCTCACGCACATTTCCATGCCATTTATGTAAGAGTAAAAGCTTTTTAGCTTCTTCAGAAAGAGTTAATGATTTTTTATACTTATTGTTATAGAAGTTCAAAAATAGTTGCGTTAATGGCAATATGTCAGCCTTTCTTTCACGAAGAGCGGGTATATGAACAACAGCAACCTTCAATCTATAGTAGAGGTCAGATCTAAACTGTCCAAGTTCAACACTTTTTTCTAAGTCTTTATTTGTTGCAGCAATAACTCGCACGTCTACTTGTGTTGTCTTGGTTGCACCTACACGCATCACTTCTGAATCTTGCAAAAAGCGCAAAAGTCGTGTTTGCATTTGCATAGGAAGTTCACCAACTTCATCAAGAAAAAGAGTGCCTTCATTTGCAGCTTCAACAAGCCCAACCTTTCCATGCTTACTACTGCCAGAAAAACTTCCGCCAACATAGCCAAATAATTCTGTTTCTATTAAATTTTCGGGTATACTGCCACAGTCTACTTTTATAAAAACCTTATCTGCTCTTTGACTATTTTTGTGAATTTTTCTTGCCATGACATCCTTGCCAACACCTGTTTCACCAAGTAAAAGCACACTTGCGTCTGTCTTTGCAATATCTACTACTTCGCTGTATAACCTTTGCATGTATGCACTAAAAGCCACTTCTGGAACTTTTAGTATAGGACTGCTGTTTTGTTTACTCAAAAGTTGGAAGGTATTTAATAAATCATTTTGGAAGGATAGTTTCTTATTGACATCTGAAAGCAGAGTCACATCACGCACAAATGTAATACAAAGTACAACATTTTTATGTTCATCAAAAACAGGCACGCCTTCTAATATAAGCTTACTGCCTGAAGCAAGGTTTTGCACTCGTGTGACAGTTTCACCTGTGCTGAAAATTTCTGGATTGAGGACAATATCTACCATATCGCCTTGAATAAGCTCTTTTACAGAATGCCCTAAAAGCGTATCTCTTGAGATACCAGTAAGTTCTTCGTGTCGTTTATTCACGAGCAGAACTATTCCTTCTGCGTCTGTAATGCAGACTCCCTCGGAAAATGCATCCCAAATTTGATCCAGATATTTTTGTATAAGCATAGCCAAACCTAGTATTTAGATATTGTGTCTATACTCAAAATATAAGAGAGTTCTTTTTTTGTCAAATTATGAAAATCGCTGAATTAATATACACATGAATATTGTGACATTTCTTTTTTCAATTCAGCCATTAAGCCTTCATCAGCCTTAGCGCCTTTCAGAACATAGTCCTTGCCTATATATTCGTATTTTGGCTCGCCCATGCGATGATAAGTCAAGAGTTGGTATTTTATATTGTCTTGTAGAGGAATAAATTCTCGAATTGAAAAAATATCTTCCTTTGTATCATTAAAAGATGGTACAACAGGCGTTCTAAAAGTAATAGGTAAATGAGGGAAATTTGTTATAATATGCTTAGCATTGTCAAGTATGACTTTATTGCTAACACCAGTAAATTCTTTATGTTTTTCAGCATTCATAGACTTTAAGTCCATAATTAATGCGTCTACAGTTTTGCACACACTTTCTATCACTTCGCGTGGACAATGCCCACAAGTTTCAACTGTTGTGTGTATATGTCTTCTTTTTGCTTCGCGCAAGAGAGCTAAAGTGAAATCTGGTTGAGCAAGTGCTTCACCGCCTGACAATGTAAGACCACCGCCAGAACGTGAATAAAATATATTGTCTTCTTCAACTTTATTTAAAACCTCGTCTACAGTCATGCTTTCACCATAAAACGACTGGGCATGGCTAGGGCAGGCAAAAACGCAAGAACCGCAATCTTCACAATTTTTCTTGTCAAAACAGAGCTTTCCGTTGTGTTCTTCTAAAGCATGATGCGTGCATTTCTTTATACATCTTCCGCATTCAGCAACAGAAAGACAACGTAATGGATTAAAGGCATGCTCTGGCTTAAAATTTTGCGACTCTGGATTACAACACCATAAACAATGCAAAGGGCAGCCTTTAAGAAACACTAATGTGCGTATTCCTTCTCCATCGTGAACACTGAATTTTTGTATATTAAACACAATTCCTGTAGTATCTTTGTCTTGCATTGTTTTTCTCCATCAGAGCAGTTTCAATAATAGTTGAAGCCGCTCTAAAGCGAATAGATTTAACAAAAAGCAATCACCTGCGGCAGGCAAAGCCTGACCTATTCTTTGCTTTTTGCACTTCAATGCCACTTCGTGGCAATAAAGTGTTTAGAGATTTTTAATACTCGAAAATTATTAAAATGCTCTAACAAAAGTCTTTTACCCTTGCCCAAGAAAGAGATGAACTTTCTTGAGCAAGGAGTAAGCGATATTCTTTATTCAGAATTTACTATATTATATAGAATCGTGTTGTGTACGTTCAATAATATCGTTTTGTAGGTCTTTTGATAGGTCACAGAAATACGCGCTATAACCAGCAATTCTTACAAGAAGTGAGCGGAAGTTTTCAGGATTTTTCTGCGCTGCCAAAAGTGTTTGGTGGTTGATGATATTGAATTGCAAGTGCCATAATTTCAAATCACACCATGTGCGTATCATATCAACAATTTGCTTTGTTCCTTCTTCGCCTTCAACACATTTTGGAGAAAGTTTGATATTGACTAAGCGTGAAGCTCTATTTGTTAATCTGTAGTTCTTTGTGTGGTAATTTGAAAGCAAGACTGCTGTTGGGCCATTTGTGTCTGCTCCGTGTGAAGCAGATGAACCATCTGAAAGTGCTGTCCATGCATGTCTGCCGTTTGGAGTAGCTGAAACAACCTTACCAAATGGAACGTGTGAAGTGATTGGCACATAGCGTACGTCTATGTTAATTCCACGTTCTTCTGAACATCTTTTTGCTTCTTCTTGAGTGAAGTAATCTATATCTTTTGCTATGCTGTCTGCATAATCATCATTATTCCCATAACGCGGCGCATTTTTAAGCATTTGTTGCACGGCTTTATGCCCTTCAAAGTTTGCTTTCATTGCATCTACTACTTCTTGCATGCTTAATTTCTTTTCTTCAAAAACAAGCTTTTTGATAGCTGACAATGAATCCACTACTGTTGCATAGCCTAAGAATTCAAAGTAAGAATAATCTACACCACCTTCAATCTTGTATTCGTGTAAATCCTGAAGATTTTCCATACAAAGATTATGCAAAACAGAAGAAAGCGGAGCTGCAAAGTGTTGTGGGCGAAGTCTATCAACAACATATTGTTGCTGGAATGCTTTTCTAAGCAAGTTCATATGCTGCGCTTTATAGGCTTCATAAAACTCTTCCCATGTTTTCATTTCAAGAGGGTTACCTGTTTCTAAGCCTATCACTTCGTCTTTATAAAATTCCATGCGTCCGTTATACATGAGCATTTCAAGGGCTGAGGCAAAGTTTATATATACACAGCCAGATGTATAGGTGTCACGGTTTGGCATACGAGCTTCTGTACAGCCTGAAACAGCATAATCAAGAGCGTCTTCCATTGGAGCGCCTTTTAATGTGTAGAGTGAAACAACTTCTTCGTCATTAATAAGTTTTGGGAAACCAGAACCGTCTTTAATGGTAAGCGCAACTTCTTTTAAAAAGCGTTCAGGTGAGCGGCTATGTATACGCGCTGCTAAATCTGGGTAGTTTAATGGAAAGTCACGCTTAGATTCTAGGAATAAGTAGGATAAATCATTTGTTGCGTCTTCGCCGTCTCTTGTTTGTCCACCAATTGTCACAGCCTCCCAGTGTGCATAGCCTTCTTGGAATTCATTACCTGTTGGGTTTATGTAAAGGTCGATAAATTGAGCCATATCAACCCACATGCATTCCAAAAGTTCACGCGCTTCTTCGCTTGTGATAGCACCTGACTTGAGATCTGCTTCATAATATGGATAGAGATATTGATCCATTCTACCGTTTGAAATAATAGCAGAAGCTTTTTGCTCTATGCGTGAAAACATTTGCACAAACCATTGTGATTGCATAGCTTCGCGGAAGTTTCTTGCAGGATATGCAGGAACATGTTCGCATATATCTGCTATGCGTAATAGTTCAGCCTTACGCACACTATCAGTGCATTCAGCTGCTTGCTTACGCGCTAAATCTGCATGGCGTTTTGCCCAAATCATAATGGCATCACAAACAATAATCATGCCTTCTAAGAAAGGTTTTTTATCCCAAAGGTCTGTGGAATTTGTTAAGTCTAATTGTGCTAACTTTTCTTTTGCTTCATTTTGTATATCAATAAAGCCGCGTTTTAACACTTTTTCATAATCCGGAACCCACTGTAAAGCTGAGCGGTAAGACGAAGTTTCGCTTACAACAAATTTTGATTTCAAACCTCTTTCGTCATTGTATGTTACATTACGAATTTCAGCTGGAATTACTTTATTTAAATGTTCATGGTAAGTCTTTCCTTCCCAATAAGGAGCAATTTCTTCTACCAAGACTTTCATGTCATCTGCGTCAATTTTGAAAGGACTTTTTTCGCGATTATGCAAATCTGCCATCACTTCAATGTAGAAATCACCGTCAATTTCTGGATAAAGAATACCGTATCTGCCTAATTTACCCACACGTCCTGCAAGTAATTGATCTGGTGTTATATAGACAGTGATATTTTCAGCAACATTTTTTAATGCCTTAGCCCAGCGAAGAGTAAGAAGTTCTCCCTCTGTTTCGCGCATTGAGCGAGTAAAATAAAGAGCACGTTCTATATCAACATAAGGAACAGTAAATTGAATACGTTCTAAAATTTTATAGACACGTTCACGTTCCTGTCTTTTAGGGTCTGTTGCTTGGATAATACGTTCTTCTTGTGGTGATAAACATTCTGCACATTGAGCCATGATAAGCCTCCAAATTTATTTGTTACTATTTAAAGTTTTTTTTGAACATATACTTACTTTCTATAAAGCATATAAATCCACATTGTTGTTTTACTATAAGCATAAAGCATGCCAAGATTGTAATATATTGTTTTTATTAACTAAACAAAAAGTGTTCTTTTTATGTGCATTTTTGCACATGCTAAAAAAAGTGTGCTTTTTTGCAACAATTAGATCTTTTCTTTGCTTTACAAGCGCGTTTAAATTAAAGTGTGCATTTTTGCAATGTGAAAAAAATCACAACTTGCCTTTTTGTGTGCTTTTGCAACAATTAGATGAGCTTAAAGGATTTTTTAAAAAAAAGATAATTAAATAGAAAAACCCCTTCTCTTTATCAAAGAAAAGGGGTTGGTTCGAAGGGCTTTGTTGATTTCGATATTTGTAATTAAACGCAGTTTTTTGCTATTATTTTAATTACTTCCCACTTTTGCATTTAGCAAGCTTGGGTTATTCACTGCCATAGGATTCATTTGACCCATGCTCATATTTTGTGCATGTGTGTCAACGCTCCAGCCGCCGCCAAGTGCTTGGCAGATATAGACTATTGTGGAGAGATGTTGCGCTCTTTGGTTTGCTAACTGGATTTGCGCATCAAAGAGTGAACGCTGTGCATCTAGCACTTCTAAATAAGCTGCATAGCCATTGTCATAGCGAAGCTGAGCAAGCTCAACAGAAGTTGTGAGAGCTTCAACAGTATTTTCTAAAGATTTTACAACATTGCCAATGCTTTCTTGAACTGACAAAGCCATACGCACATCTTGAAAAGCTTCCTGTACAGTTTGCTGATAGCTTAGAGCTGCTTCTCTGACTTCTGATTCGGCTACCTTCACATTATTATAAATCTTGCCTGCATTGAATAAAGGAGCGGTAAAGCTTGCGCCATAGGTCCATGTGTTTGCTGGGCCTGTGAAGAGGTCTGAAAGTGCAACAGATTCAAGTCCAAGTAAGCCTGTGAGCGAAATAGATGGAAACCATGCTGCCTTTGCTACGCCAACTTGGAAATTTGCCGCGCGTAGATTTGCTTCGGCAATTTGAATGTCAGGACGTCTTATAAGTAGGTCAGAAGGAATGCCTTCTGGAAGTAGGGGTGTTGTTGGTAAATCTGTTAATTGCAAAGAACGCTCTACACTGCTATCAATTCCTTCGATTATTTCGCGTGGAGATTGTCCCATAAGAACTTGAAGAGCAGTTTCGGCATTGTCTATTTGATAGTTGAGCATATAGATAGTTGTTTTTACAGTGTCAACTTCTGTTGAAGCACGCAAGTAGTCAAGCTCGTTGATAAGGCCTTCTTTATATCTTTCTGAATAAATGCGCAGAGCTTCTTCTCTTGTTGCGAGTGTTTGCATAGAAACGGCAAGCTGCTCGTCTAAAGAAAGGAGTGTGAAGTAGGCAACTGCAGTAGCCGAAGTTACTTCGATAACCAAGGCTTGTTGCCCGTATTCAGAAGCAAGTAATTGTTCTCTTGCTGCCTTTGTTGCATTTCTGTATTTGCCCCAAAAGTCAAGCTCCCATGAAGCGGCAAGGCCTAGGGTGTTGTAGTCTGGTGTTCTGTCAACAACAGTATTGGTGAGCCTTGATGGCATAACACTTCCGCGTGAGCCTGTCGCTGAGATACTTGGAAAAAGGTCCGCTCTTGTGATGCCTAAATAAGCTCTTGCTTGGGTAACTTGTTCTGCGGCGATTAAGAGATTGTAGTTATTTGCAAGCGTTCTATCCATAACTTTATTTAAAGTTGGATCTTCAAATCTTTGCCACCATTTTGTGGTTAAATCTGTACTTGTGCCTTGATAGTCTGCCCATGTTTGTGGCAAATCAAGTTCAGGCTGAACATGATCGGGCGCAAAGGAACAAGCTGATAAAAAAAGAAGCGAAAGCAGGCATAACTGCAATTTAATTCCTTTGTAAAAGTGAGTAGTATTCATTTTTTTCCCCATAGATTAATGTTCGTCTTTATGTAAGACTTTTTTGTCGAATTTCTGTGATAAAGCCATAATTCTTTCAAAGAAGAAGGGCACAACTAATGGCGCAAGAACTGTAGCCGCAATCATACCGCCAATAACAGACACACCAATTGAGTTACGCGAAGCAGCACCAGCAGACGATGAAATAGCCAGTGGCACACAACCAAGAATAAAGGCAAGAGAGGTCATAATGATAGGTCTAAATCTTTGCTTTGCTGCCTTGATAGCAGATTCTTGCAAGGAAAGTCCTTCTTTATGAAGTTCAGCTGCAAATTCAACAATCAAGATAGCGTTCTTTGAAGCAAGACCAAGCAAGGTGATGATAGCAACTTGTGTGTATACATTATTTGTATAACCTAATGCCCAGTTTGTAAAGATTGCTCCGCATATAGCAAATGGAATAGCTGAGAGAACAGCAAGTGGCAGTGTCCATCTTTCGTATTGCGCTGCAAGAATGAGAAGCACCATTAAGATACCAAGCGCAAAGACGCCATAATCAGTGCCACCTGTTACAACTTCTTGATAGGAAGAGCCAGACCACGCAATACTATAGCCAGCAGGTAGTGTTTCGTCAGCTAAGTCTTCAAGTGCGGCAAGAGCTTGACCTGAAGAATAGCCTGCTCCAGGGTTACCCGTCACTTTTGCAGCTGTAAAGGCGTTAAAACGCTGAATACTTTGCGGACCTGAATCAAGCTTTATTTCAACTAAGGTCGTGAGCGGAATCATTTCATTATTATTATTGCGCACATAAACTTGCTCTAAGTTTTCAGGATAGGAACGAGCTTTTTCTTCTGCTTGCATAAGCACGCGGAAGGTTCTACCTAAATAGTTGAAGTCATTTATATAGGTTGAGGCAAAGCTTGCTGAAATAGTGGAAAATACCTCAGATATATTCACGCCTAGTGCTATAGCTTTTTCTCTGTCTAATTCAATAAAGATACGCGGTGAATTTACGTTAAAGGTAGTTGAAACTTGCGATAGAGCAGGATTTTGATTTGCTTTTGCAACAAAGTCAGCTGTAACTTGCGCTAATTCTTTTGGGTCGCCTTCAGTACTTTGTATAAAGAGTTCATAACCACCTGTATTTGACATACCCATAATAGGCGGCGGCATAAATGGAAGTAGCATAACATCAGGCTTTTGTACGCCATACATATAGAGCTGTCCTAAGAATTGCTGCATGTCAAAGTCGTTATCTGCACGCACATCCCAATCGTCTAACTGAATAAAGTAAGCACCAGCATTTGAAGCCAAGGCATTGGTCATCATATTCATACCAGTGATAGAAACAACTTGAGAAACCCCTGGAGTATCAACAATTTTTGCGCCTATTTCTTTAATGACCTTTTCTGTTTGCTCTAGCGATGTTCCTTCTGGACCAAAGACAATAGCAATAACAGTTCCTTGGTCTTCGTTTGGAAGCATTTCTGTTGGCACAATGGCAAATAATTGCAATGATGCATAGCATACAGCAACAAACATACCAAGAGTGACTAGGGTTGACTTCATTAATCTGCGTACTACATCAGAAAAGTGGTTTGTCAAAATTTTAAAGTAGAAGTTAAACTTTCTAAAGAACATATGTGGTTTATGTTCATGCGGCTTTAACAAGATAACGCATAAAGAAGGCGTGAGCGTGAGCGCAACAACACCTGAAATAACAACGGAAATTGTAATTGTTATCGCAAATTGCTGATACATAGTACCAGCTAAACCACCAAGAAAGGCAACAGGAATAAACACAGAAGAAAGCACAAGCACAATAGCAATAACAGGGCCTGTTACTTCATGCATAGCCTTTGCCGTTGCTTGCCGAACAGAAATTCCCTTTTCTTCGGTTAAAATACGCTCTACGTTTTCAAGCACAACAATGGCATCGTCAACAACAATACCGATAGCAAGCACCATACCAAAGAGCGTGAGTGAGTTAATTGTGAAGCCAAATAAAAGCATACCTGCAAATGTTCCCACAATTGAAATAGGAACAGCGATACAAGGAATGAGAGTTGCGCGCCAGTTTTGAAGGAATAAATACACAACAAAGAACACGAGGAACATCGCTTCAATAAGAGTGTGTATAACTTCTTCAATAGAAATACGCACAAAGAGAGTTGTGTCGTATGGCACAACATATTCTATACCGTGTGGGAAATCTTCAGCAATCTCTTGCATTGCGTCATGAACTCTATCCGCTGTTTCAAGAGCATTTGCACCAGGAGCAAGATAGATAGCAACAGGCACAGAATCGTGCCCATTAACAGCAGCAGTTGAATCGTAACTCACCGCGCCAAGTTCAATTTCGGCAACATCGCCTAAGCGCAGTACGCCATTTTCGCTGTCTGTTCTTACAATGATATTTCTAAACTCTTCGGGAGTAACTAAACGCCCTTGCGCATTCAATTGCCATGTTACTTCTATATAATTTGGCGAGGGCGCAGCACCAATTGAACCCGTTGAATATTGCGCATTTTGCTGTTGCACAGCTAAGGCAATATCGCTTGGTGTGAGCTTAAAATATTGCATACGTTCAGGATTTAGCCATATACGCATGGAATAGTCTTTTGCACCAAATATAGAAGCATCGCTCACGCCTTCAAGTCTTTTGAGCTTATCCAAAACATTTATCGAAGCATAGTTGCTTAGATAAATAATATCGTAAACTTGTTCTGGAGAGTTGATGGTGAGAAATTGCAAAATAGAAGGCGAAGCTTTTTGCACTGTAACACCGTAACGCCTTACTTCTTCAGGCAAGGAGGTGAGTGCGGCTTGCACACGGTTATTTACGTTGATAGTTGCGATATCTGGGTCAGTGCCAAGTTCAAAGCTGACATCTGTCTGAATAAAACCAGCAGACGAAGCCGTTGTTGACATGTATATCATGTCGTCAACACCGTTCACTTGCTGTTCAATTGGACTTGCAACTGTTGCCGCCATGATTTCAGGTGTGGCACCAGGATATTGCGCTTTAATAGAAACAATAGGAGATAAGAGGTTAGGATATTGTTCAACAGGCAAAACCCTGATGGCAAGAATACCTGCAAGCACAATAAAAATAGAAATAACAGTGGACAAAACAGGCCTTTTTATGAAGAAAGTTTCTTCATACTTCTTGCCCATTACTTGGCTCATTGCCATCTTACTTACTTCGTGTGGAGAATTTTCTTGACTCATAACTATTCTCCAGCTTCAGGAGCTTCTGTAGCAATATTGCCGTCTGCCTCAGCTTGCGCGCCTTTTTCTGTGTCGTCTTGTTTTGCGTCTTCTTCAACTGCGTTTTCTGAAGAGGTAGTTTCTTCCTTTTCAGGAGCTTTTTCAGGCATTGCTTGCACCTTTGCATTTGGGTAAATTTTTACAATACCTTCTGTGACAACTTTATCGCCCTCGCTTATTCCGCCTTCAATCATAAAATAATTTGAAACATTGTCGCCTAATGTCACTGGTTTTAGCGAAACAGTACTGTCTGCATTGAGCACATAGACCATTGAGCCTTGTGCTGTTTGCAAGATGGCTTTTTGTGGAATAAGCAAGACATCTACAAGTTCTGCTCTTGAAACAGAAACTGTAGTGAACATATTTGGAATAAGTTCGCCATTTGGATTTGGAAATTCTGCTCTTGCTTGAAGAGAGTTAGTGAGGGCATTGATTTGTGTGTCAACAAAACTTACCTTGCCTTCGTAAGGGTAGGGTGAACCATCAGCCATATTGATTTTTGCTGTTGCGCCTTCGTTTGAGACAATTGCTTTTCCTTCGCGAACAAGTCTTTTATATTTAGAAATTTCAGAGCCGCTGAATGAAAAAGAAACATACATTGGATCTGTTTGGTTTATTACTGTAAGCAAAGAGCCTTGCGCGTCTAAAGAAATAAGGTTACCTTCATTTCTTGCATCTAGGCTTGTATAGCCTGAAATAGGGGCTGTTACCTTAGTGTAGCCAAGCTGAATTTGCGCATCATTTGCTGCTGCTGTTGCTGCATCTAAATTTGCTTTTGCATTTAAAAATTGTGCTTCTGCTTGGTCTCTGTCTCTTTGAGAAACAGCGTTCTTTGCATAAAGTGGGCGTATTCTATCCCATTCTTTCTTTGAATTTTGGAAAGAAGAATTTGCTTGAGCAAGCATTGCTTTTGCTTGATTGTAGGCAGCCTGCGCTTGGCTTGGGTCGATTTCAAATAAAAGCTGACCTTGCTTTACAAAGTCGCCCTCTTTATAGAATTTTTTAAGCAAGATACCAGGAATTTGTGCGCGTACTTCAACCGATAAAAAACCTAAGGCCTTGCCCATGTAGGTGGTAACTACAGGAAGATTTGTCTTCTTCACTTCATATACCACAACAGGTGTAGGCGGCGGAGGACCTTGTTCCTTTTCACCTGAGCATGCAGTTAAAAATAATGAAAAAGTAAGCACCAAGAGAAGGATTTTTTTAGAGAAAGTATGTCTATAAAGCATATATAATTCCTATGACTTTGTTTAGCATTGTTAAAAGTTTGTCTTTTAGATTATACCAATTACGCATGAAAGTAAAGCCTTGCTATCTTGCTTGATTTTAAAATTGTGCTTATTAAAAAGTCTTTTAATACAAACATTTATATGATTTTAAAAAGTGACAAATGATAAAACTTAAAAGGTGTTGTGATGTTTATACTAAGTAAGTGTCAAGTAAGTAGCTGAGATCTTACTAAAGAAGTGTTTTAGCATTGGTGAAAGTTGTGCGTATGAAGAATGTAAGCCATAGTTTTTTGATATACTATGATAAATCGAGAAAAAAACTATTTAATTAAAAATTTACTGAATATTGTATCACTACAAAGAGAATTAACAGTTGCGTAGGCATCGGCAAGCATAGCACTTTGAGCTTTACAAGAAAGAGAAGTAATGAGAGGCGAGTGTGCATTTTTTGGATTTATAATGTGATGTCTTTGCATTTGCTTATCAAAGAATTTTTGATAGGCACCAGATGTCGCAACAGCTGCGTTTTCAAGTGCAAAGGAAGTGAGTAGTTGCGCAGGATTGTTTGGATTTTCTATGCCTATAGTCCAAGCTTCACTAGGGCTTTTTCTGCCCTTTGCTATAATATCGCCGCCAGCATTAATTATATGGTTTTCTATGCCTTCTTTTATAAGCAAGTGCGATAGGCAGTCAATAATATAGCCTTTTGCAAGCGAATCTAAGGTGATAGCCATATTCTGCCTTTGAAAAACAATGGAATTTCGCTCAATCTTCACTTCTGAAAGCAATATAAGTTCTTGTCTTTCTTTAACTTCTTGCACCGGTATGTTCTTAGCCAGATTTTCTGCATCTTGGTATTCTTCAAAAAGGTCAAGCAAGGGTTTTATGGCTGGATTATAGATTTCTTGTGTGTGTAATGATATTTCCTTACTTTTTTCAAGTACATAAAGAAGTTCTTGCGGTGCATGCGAAAGCCTTCCTTCTTGATTGAGTAAAGAAAGAGCTGAAGAGGGATTGTGACGAGAAAAGATATGCTCAAGCCTTGCCATTTCTTCAATGGCTTTTGCAAAGGCTTCCTTTGCCTGCGCATTTGAAGTAGCTCTTGCAGTGAAAGAGACAATTGTGCCCATTGCAAGCAGGCTTTGCTTCACTATTTGTGAAGGAGCATGATTTTTTTCAGTGGCATTTGAAAGCATCTGCCCAAAACTTTTCTTTAGCTGTGTATACATAGTCAATGTGCTTATAAAAAAGGTGTTGAAATAGTTTTCCAACACCTTTTTGTTATTTATTCACTTTTTTCTTTTGCCTGAGTTTCTGCTAAAACTGGCTCTTGAACAGTCTCTTGCGGACTTTCTTGAATGCTTTCTTGCATTTCTTCCTTCATCTCTTTTTCTGCTTCTAATTTCGCAATTTTTGCAGGAGTGAGTAAGGATTTAAAGATTTTTCTCTTACAAGCCGCAACACAAGCTTCATTACAACTGTCGCCGTACTCTTTACAGATCTGGTGGTTGATTTTTACAATATTATCTGTAAATTCAACTGCCTTAGCAGGGCATTTCTTTACGCACAATGTACAAGCAATACAACCAACAGAACACACAGAAGTCACAGCCTTTGATTTATCCTTAGTTGAACAAAATACCATAACCCTTGCCGATTTTGGAACTAATTCCAAAGCATTACGCGGACAAGCAGGAATACACTTACCACAGCCTATGCAGCGGTCAGGGTCAATTTTTGCTACATTTTCTTCAAGGATAATGGCATCAAATGGGCAAACTTTGAGGCAGTCGCCAAGTCCAAGGCAAGAATACTTACAAGCATCAAAGCCAAGACCAGAGCCAAGTTCTGCAGCAGAAGCACAAGAAGCCATACCTTGATATTCAAAGCGGATTTCAACTTGTCCTTCGATTTTTTCACAACGCCTTACAGAAATTAAAGGGTCAGCTTCACTCACTGCTTTTCCTGTGAGTTCGCCAACATTGGCTGTAGTTTTTGCATCGCCAGCAACACAAAGGTTTGCGCCCACACCAGGCTCAAGCACAACTGCAACTGCATAGCCTTCACAACCAGGATAGCCACAACCACCGCAATTTGCGCCAGGCAAAACATCGAGAACAGCTTCGACTCTTGGGTCTTCTTCAACATAAAAGACTCGAGATGCAATAGCAAGAACAACAGCGGCAACAAAACCAAGTGCAAATAATATAAGAACTGATGTTAACATAGTTATCCCCTAGATCATACCTTTAAAAGCCATAAATGTCATTGACATAAGTCCTGCCATAATAAGCCCAATAGGCACACCTCTCATCATTTTTGGAACTCGGCAAATCTCTAATCTTTCGCGTATAGCCGATAAGACAACAAGTGCCAACACAAAACCTAAGCTTGAAGCAAGTGAGAAGGTGAGTGCCGTGCCAAGATCATATTCTTCGCGCTGAATAAGAAGAGCAATACCCATAACAGCACAGTTTGTTGTGATGAGCGGCAAGAAGATACCAAGTGATGAATAAAGAGGTGGTATCATCTTTTTCAAAAACATTTCAACAAATTGCACTAAAGAAGCGATAACCAAGATGTAAAAAATAGTTTGTAAATATTCAAGTTTGAAGGGTCTGAGAAAGTATTCAGATATAAGCCAAGTAAAGAGGGCTGCCATGATAGTAACAAAAACAACAGCGCCGCTCATGCCATAGGCAGTTGTTCTTTCTTTGGAACAACCAAGATATGGGCAGTTGCCAAGATATTGAGCTAAAACAATGTTATTTATAAATATAGCTGATATAAAAAGCTGAAAAGTATCCATACTATTTCCTTTGCTTTTGAAGTAAGGTTTGAATTATTTCTTTGTCAAGATAGAAGCGCAAGCACCACCACAAGAGTGACAGCCAAGTGAAATAAGCGCAGGCTCTGATTCGCCCTTGCGTCTTGCTTGCAAATAGTTGATTAAGTTCATCAAAGCGAGAATCATGCCTAAGCCGATAAAGGCTCCTGGCGCTTCTACCATGATAGCAAATGGTTCAAACCAATCGCCAAAAATCTGTGTTCCAAATAACTTTCCTGTGCCAAGCAATTCTCTTACTGAACCAAGGAAGGTAAGTGAAATGGCAAAACCTAAACCCATTCCTAAACCGTCCGCTATTGAAGGAAGTATAGGATTTTTGTAGGCAAAGGCTTCTAATCTGCCAAGTATCAAACAGTTTACAACAATAAGAGGTACGAAGATACCTAATTGTTGGTAAAGTGGATAGGTGTAAGCTTGCATAAGAAGTTCAACTGTCACAACTAATGTTGCTGAAATCGCAATAAAGCAAGGGACACGCACCTTTTTTGGTATAATATGCCTTACAGCAGAGATGATGGCATTTGCAAGTGTGAGCACAAAAACAACAGCCATACCCATGCCAAGACCGTTTTCCGCTGTTGTTGTTACAGCAAGAATAGGGCAAAGTCCGAGCAATAAGCGAAATGGAGGTAATTCATTCCACAAGCCTTTTTTAAATTCATTCCATAAATTTAGAAACATACTTCCCCCATACACTACTTGTTGAAAGCAGTGAGTATTTGGTCTTTGAGTTCAACATAGTCTTTTGTTGCATTTTGCACAGCTTTCACTACGCCAGCTGTAGAGATAGTTGCACCACCAAGCGCATCGATGCTGCCGCCATTAGATGTTAAGTCTATAGTTTTGCTGTCTTTTTTCTGAAACTTTGAAGTAAAAGAATTATCTAAAATTCTTGTTCCTATGCCTGGAGTTTCAGACATAGTTGTCACGCCAATACCTATAATAGTGTCGTCTTCAAGGTTGAAACCAACCATAACACCAATATTTCCGCCATAACCTTTACCAAAGTTTTCTAAAGCAACGCCAGTCAATTTGCCGTCTGTCCAATAAGGAAAGACAATGACCTTTTTTGCTTCTTCACCGTCTGCTTGAGCTTGTACATCAAAGCTCAATCTTTCTGTTAAAGGATTGTTTTCAGCATATTGGAAAACACTTGAAATTGCAGGGCTTTGAACATATGTGAGAACTTGTTCTTCAATTTTTGAAGCAGTTGATGTTTTCAAATAGGAAAGAGCAAAACCACTGAGTGCGCAAATTACTGAGAGCACTACAACCATTTTTATCATAACTATCATCTTATTACTCCATTCCAAATGGCTTCTGTTTACGCCCTTCAAGTAAGGGCATAAGAAGGTTTATCAAAAGAATAGCAAAAGGTACACCGTCAGGATAGATGCCATACACGCGTATGATGATGACAAGTATACCGCCAAGAATACCGTAAATAAACATATTTAGCACTCTATTTGGCGAAGAAGGGGCATCAGTTGCAAGGAAGAAAGCACCTAGCATAGCAGAGCCTGTCGCCATATGGAAAAGAGGGCTTGCGTACATATTTGGGTCAATTTGCTGATACACAAAGGCTGTGCCCATGACGCCAAGAATAAAGGCAAAAGGAATTTGCCATGAAATAGAGCCTCTTAGGCAAAGGAAAAGTCCGCCAAGTAAGAGCATGGCAGGTTGTCCTGCACCAAGTGCGCTGATTTGTTCGCCCATGAAAAGCGATTTGAGTGAAATATCTGAAACAGCTTCAGCTCCAAAGTATTTTAAGCGAACAATTGGATCGACTAAGTCGGTTGCAAGAAGCATGGCATTTGGATCTGTATAAATTGGCCATGAGACAAAGCAAAGCAAGAAACCAACAACAGGCGCACATAAAGGAGCTGCGCCATAGTCACCGCAAATATTCTTACCGAGGGTAATAGAAAGTGTTGCCCCAATGACAACAATCCACCAAGGCGCTGTTGCAGGAAGCAAGAAAGCAAATAATAGCCCAATAACAAAGGCTGAATAGTCGTATATAGCCAGCGCTCTTCCCATCATTTTTTGGCATAAAGCTTCAGCAATAACACAAGTCACAACAGACAAGCTTATCACATGCACAGCAGCAAATCCCCACACCATAAAGGCGCCTATTGCGGCTGGCATAAGTGCAAGTGTTATGTCTTGCATTTGATTTTTTACTGTCTTTCCAAAATGCCAAAAGGGAGGGGCAGACACAGCAAGCAATCTATCATTTGTATTCATATCTACTCCTTATATCTCTGCATCTTCATCAATTTCTTCAATACGCGAGACTATTTCCATCTTTGAAAGAGCAAGCTGCTGCTTTGCTAGTCTGATATACTGAAGAACAGGTCTACGCATAACACAAACATAACCGCATAATCCGCATTCTAAACAATAAGGGGCATGCCATTCTTCACACTTATCAAGCATGTGAAATTCTGCATACTTACTTAATGTTGAGGGAACAAGTCTTGCAGGGCAAATTCTGTCACAAGCTCCGCAATTACAGCAGTGGCTGCCGCCTTCCAAAATAGGAATAGAGCCAGCAGGAACGAGGAACACGCCCTTTATATCGCGTGGAATACCTCTGCTTGGTGTGGCAATACTTGCGCCACCAAGTGGTCCGCCTAAGATAACAGTGTCGCCAAGGCTTGCTTCTTCCTTTGCTTTAGCAAGTAAGTCTTCAACCTTTGTGCCTTCTTTTATAATATAGTTGGCAGTGTGTTTTGGAGTGCCTAATGTCACAAGTGCAACAGCAAGAGGAAGACCTTCTTGGCGCATATAGCCCATTCCCCACAAGGTATGCGTAGAAACAACTTCAGTATCTTTTGGGCATTCCTTATTTGTTACTTCTTTTACAAGAAGTTTTGGAATACTAAGAGGGTAATGAGGCTTTACTTCAACTATCTTAACATTATTGATAGGGTCGATATTTGCGCCCTTGTGCACAGCTAAGATAATTTCCTTTGGTTTTGCTAAAGCTTTTTGTAAATCAAGACCGTCCAAGACAAGAGGAAGATATTCGTTGAGCAAAGGTTCTGCCCATGTCATGCCAGGTTCGAGGTTTAAGCCATTTATAATAAGAGTATGGCAAGGCTTTGCTAATTCTTTTGGATTTATGCCCATATCGCGAGCAAATTCAAGTGCTTCGTCATATGGCTGTGAAAATCTTTCTAAAATAGTGTCAGCAGAAAGTCTTTCTATAACAGGTTTGTGCACATATTCTTCTGCGGCCTTCTCTTCAGACGCTGCTAGTTCAGCAGAAGTAGCAACAGCTGCTTGCTGTACATCAATATGAATAAAGCGCAAGTCAACATCAGTCACTTTGCCAAAGACAGTTGAAAAAAGATGTCCTTTTTCTTCTGACATGCTTTTGCCTAAAAGTTGTGATGGATAGATTTCCGCATTCTTCTTGATATTTGCTTCTAAAGTATAGCCTGTATGCAAGATGCGAAGATGTGTGTAATTTGAACTCTTTATAAAGGGTTGCAAATTATTGTGCACGAGTTTTAAATTTTTGTCCAAAGCTAAACGTATATTTTTTGGAAACATAGCTCATCTCGTTTTGATAGAGGTTTTAATTCTGTAATGTTTTCTAAATTATAGGTATGTGTTGTGTGAGTTGTTGCGCATAGCCTAAGTATGGCATTGTGCACAGTCATCAACAGTAGGCCCTTTTTTCACTTCAATATGGCAACCAGCACAGCTATTGTGGAAGGCGTCCATTCTTGGCAAAATCAATTCATTTGCAGGCACGTCTTCATGGCAAGCCTTACAAGTCATTTGATCTGCATTAAATTCAAAGTCTGGATTCTCTTCAAGTATGTCCTTTGTTGGTTCGTCATAGTGACAAGAAGCACAGCCGTTTAATCCTTCATCATAATAATCTTGGTGGCAAGTCATACAACGAATGTGTACTGCATTCTTAAGTGAAGGCATAGGGTCATCAGCAGGTGTGTAGCCTGTGAAATGGCAATTAGCACAATTTTGCGGTTCAGGTTCTATGTCTGTGTCTTCATGGTGACAAGAAGTGCAGTCAAGCCCAAAGTCTTCACTGTGCATGTCATGCCCCCAATCTGTTTTTGTAAACTCGATATGGTGACAAGTTGCGCATTGCATCTTGCTGGTATATATGCCTTTTTCCATGTCTTGGTGTTCTGCGACAAACTTTTCATCAAATAGAATGCCATGGCAAGAACCGCAGTCTAAAACTTCAAGATCAGCACTAGAAGCGGTGTTTGGTGAAAGTTCGTGGTGACAAGCAACACATTCTAATGCATATTTTTCTACATGCACTTTGTGGTCAAAAACAACAGCTCCACCAGTATTTTCTAAAAGTAGCCTCACAGGAACCTTTTCTTCTTGCTCTGCAGGCACAAAAAAACCAATAGCAGCAAGAATTATTGCTATAGACAAAGCAATAAGTATTGAAATATAACGCTTTTGCAAAGTTCTCCCCCCCCTTTTACAGTAGCCTTGAGTGTGTGCCTAAAATCTTTTAATCGCTTTTTATTCTCCAAAGTGAACTTATTGTTCACAGTTACTAAAATCTTTTAGAAGCACATTCTGATATTCGAAAAAAAGAATACACTATTTTTTATATCTTGCAAGAAAAATATCTCCACACTTTTTGAAAGGTTCAAATTGTAAGACTTTATTTTTATTTACTATTGTTGGAATAATAAAATGTGGAGCTATAATTATTTATAATTATACGTTTTTGCCTAATAGTAAAATATATTTTCTTTATCAATAATTTTAATGATTTGATATTCCTTATAGTTAAAGCAAGTGAGTTAAACATAGTGACAAAGTAAAGAGCTATAAAAAATCTTGTGTATCTTTCTCCTGCTTTGTTCATTTTTTGAATTTGACTTTTTTTTCAAAAATCGGTACTTTGCAGTTTGCATCATTGATTATCAGAAACTGCCAAGTAAAATATCAGGCAGACAAGGAAAAATTATGTCACAAACAAATAATAGACAACAAGCACAACTCTCTGAAAAAGAGCATCAAGCTATACAAGAAGAATTTAACAAACTTAGTCCAAACGAACAAAAAGCTCTTTTGGCTGAAATTGAAAAAGAGTTAAAAGCAGAAACTGCTGCTGAAGCAGCTCCTTTGTTAGAATTTGTTCTAAAACATATTCGTGCAATTATTGCTTTAGTTGTCGTCTTAGTTATTTTTATCGCAATTTGGGGCTTTTGGCAATGGAATAATGAAGAAAAATTAAATGAAGCCGAGGCACAGTTAATTAAAATTTCTGATATGAGCAATCCTGAAGAAAAAATAAAGCAATTACAAGATTTTAAAGCATCTGCTCCAGAAGAATTGCAACTTTCTGCTGAATTAAAGATAGCGCAAGCAGCTATAGAAGCAAATAATTTAGCTCTTGCTGAAGAAAGTCTTTCTCTTCTTACAAAAGAAGAAAAATATTCACCGCTTGGACTTGCTTTGCATTTTAGCCTTACAAATACTTATGCTCGTGATAACAAAGCGGAAAAAGTTCTTGAAGTCTATGAAGAAATGCTTGCAAATGCGCCTGAAAATGTTCGTACAGTTGTACTTGAAGAAGCAGCCTTTGCAGCAGAAAATTTAGGAAATAAGGAAAAAGCACTTGCTTTTTATATGGAACTTCTTGAAATCAATAAGCCTGAAAATAAATCAGCTGAACCATACTATAAGGCTCGCATACAAGAACTTTCAAAATAATTGTCTTCTTTTTATACTATAAAAGCTCGCCCTCAATATAGAGTGCGAGCTTTTTTTGCGAAATAATTCGGATTGCTGACAAAGGTATTTAGTGTGTATTTAAAGGAAAGATGAGAGTTTTTTTTAAAAGGAAGAGGGGAAAGTTCATTTTTTTCAAAAAATGTGCTTTCCCCTCTTGAAAAGTTTTTTTTCTATTGAACTACAATTCTATTTACCTACAAGACTGATTAAGCGTAGGAGCTGGTGAGTAAAGCCAGCTTCGTTATCATACCAGATAATGAGCTTGAGTAAGGTTTTATCTATAACCTTTGTGCTCATACCGTCTACAACGCCGCCCTGTGTCATACCTAGATAGTCAACTGAAACTAATGGTTCGTCTGAATAGCCCATGTTTTCCTTGAGCGCATTTTCAGAAGCTGCCTTTAAAACGGCGTTTACTTCTTCAATAGAAGTAGGTTTTTCTAATTCATAGGTTACATCAACAAGTGATACATTCGGCACAGGTACGCGCACAGCCATACCGTCAATTTTTCCATCAAGAGCAGGGTAAACAAGACCAATAGCCTTTGCAGCGCCTGTTGATGTAGGAATCATGCTTAAAGCACAAGCTCTTGCGCGTCTTGGGTCTGAGTGAGAACCGTCAAGGATACGCTGGCTCATAGTGTATGAGTGAATAGTTGTCATGATCGCATGCTTCACTCCGAAGTTTTCGTGAATAACCATTGAAGCTGGAGCAAGACAGTTTGTTGTACAAGAAGCAGCAGAAAGCACAAGATGTTCAGCCTTATTGTAATCGCTGTCATTCACACCCATAACAATGGTAATGTCTGCGCCCTTTGCAGGAGCTGACATAATAACTTTTTTTGCGCCGCAATCAATATGCTGAGCAAGTCCGTGTCTGTCTTTGATTGTGCCTGTTGTTTCGACAACAATGTCAATATCAAGTTCTTTCCAAATCCATGAGCCTGTCATTTGACGGGTGACAAGAACCTTTTTACCGTTGATAATAAGTCCTTCATCATTATATTCTATAGGAAAATTAACCTTCCCGTGTACAGAATCGTATTTGAGAAGCCTTGCTAAAGATTCGTTATTTGCTCTTGCGTTGATAGCAACAAGTTCAATATCGTCTCTTGTTGCGAGAAGCCTTGTGAGGTATCTGCCGATTCTGCCAAAACCATTTAATGCAATGCGTAAAGCCATATAGCCTCCAAGATTTATGCTTTATTTGAACAACCTAATACATTTTTAATTTTGCGCTGAACCATGAGTTTCACAGCTTCACGCGCAGGTTTTAAATAAGAACGTGGGTCAAATTCGCTTGGTTTTTCTGCAAATATTTTACGAATGTTTGCTGTCATTGCTAGGCGAATATCAGAGTCTATATTGATTTTACACACAGCCATTGAAGCTGCTTTTCTGAGCATTTCTTCTGATACACCAGCTGCGCCTTTCAATTCGCCTCCGTATTTGTTGACCATTTCTACAAATTCAGCCGGAACAGAAGAAGCACCGTGCAAAACAATAGGATAGTTTGGCATGAGTTGCTCGATTTTTTCTAAAATATCAAATCTTAATTCTGAATTGCCTTTAAATTTATACGCGCCATGACTTGTTCCTATAGCAATAGCGAGCGAATCGCAACCAGTGCGCTCAACAAATTCTACAGCTTGATCAGGTTCTGTGTACACATGTTCAGAACTTGAAACGTCCTCTTCAACACCTTCAAGTCTGCCAAGTTCAGCTTCAACCCACACTCCTCTTTCGTGTGCGTATTCAACAACTTTCTTGGTAATAGCGATGTTTTCTTCAAAATCGTGGTGTGAGCCGTCAATCATGACAGAAGTAAAGCCACCGTCAATACAGGCTTTGCAAAGTTCAAAATCAGGGCCGTGGTCTAAATGTAGAACAACAGGAATATCTGCATCTTGCAAGCCTGCTTCAATGAGTTTTAGTATATAGTTTTGTCCTGCATACTTACGCGCACCAGCAGAAACTTGTAATATTAATGGAGCATTTTCTTCAGCACCCGCTTCCATAATACCCTGAATAATTTCCATGTTATTAACGTTAAACGCGCCTATTGCGTATTTTTCTTTATAAGCCCTTTCAAACATAGCCTTTGGATTCACTAATGGCATAAACAAAACCCCCGTAAAAATTTAAATATAGTTTACCTGTGCAAGAAAATACCATTTTTTCTATTTATTATCAAGAATTTTTTCATTGCATTTTGACTAATTTTTAACCCATTTAAAAGCGGGAAAAATTTTGTGCGAAATGTCACATATTTTTAATAGTAGAGCTTATATGCTAAGGCAGTGTTTTGGCAATAGGTTAAAATTTATTTTTAATCTTTTGTAATATTCATTGCTTAGAGGCTTGCTTTTTAAAATAAAAAAGTCTATAATGCAGTCATTATTTCCATTCTAACCAAGAAACATATTTACACAAAAACAGAAAATTTATTAGGAATTATTCCTACTTGATTAAATTTTAAAGTTATAGTACTATATAATTAACAGTCATAAAAACTGTATAAAACATGCATATAGGCTTTTGCGAAGCCTATACTACATGTCTAGGGAAACTGTATGAAAAAAAAATCTTTTGCACCATATATAGTCGCCTTTGTGCTCTTTGTTTGCGCCTTAGGCGGAATGATTTATTCTGGTTTGAACGAAGGAAGTGTGTACTTTCTTAATGTTTCTGAAGCTTTAGCGGCTCAAGAACAAGGCAAGACAGAAAATAATTCTATGCGCTTATTTGGTAATGTTGGTTCATTCACAAAGAATGATTCAGGAAACAGTGTTGAATTTGTGCTTATAGATTCACAAATACCTGAGCAGACAATGACAGTTGTGTATAGTGGAATCATTCCTGATACTTTTGAACAGGGCGTAGAAGTTATTTTAGAAGGCAAACTTGTGCATAAAGCTTCTTTTAAGGCAGACACATTGATGACAAAATGTCCTTCAAAGTATGAAAAACAAAACCGCACTTAATTAAAATAGGAAAAATATGTATACTTTAGCTCATTATTTTGAGCTTTTCACACTCGCGTGTGCATTGCTCGGTGTTTTATTGGCTTGCCTTTCTTTAGTTGAGAATAAACCTGCAAAATACTTAGCACTTGTTGAAAAAGCGAGTATAGGTCTTACAACAGGACATGTCCTTGCTTCTCTTATATTACTTTATGCCTTGATAACATTCGACTTTTCAGTCGACTATGTAGCAGGGTATACTGATTTAACCCTTCCGCTTTTCTATAGACTTACTGCTTTTTGGGCAGGGCAAGCAGGCTCTTTATTATTTTGGGCTCTTATGGTTGCTTTATGCGGAGCAGCATTCCAGCTCACTCAAACTTACAGAGACTTTAGCGATGAAACAAAGCAGTGGTATTGGGTTTTTTACTGTTTTATCATGGCTTTCTTTGGTTTTCTTCTTTCTACTTCGCAAGATCCTTTCACAACTACTTTTCCAGCTCCACCAGACGGCAGAGGCATGAACCCTTTACTGCAAAACCCTGGTATGATTATACATCCACCACTTCTCTTTCTTGGTTACGGTGGCTTCACCATTCCTTCATGTATGGCTTTAGCTCAAGCTTTAAGTAAGTCAAGCCATGAAGAAAGACGCTGGAGTGAAGTGACAAGACCCTTCATTATGACAGCGTGGATTTTCCTCAGCGCAGGCATCTTGATTGGTGCGTGGTGGGCATATATGGAACTTGGTTGGGGCGGATACTGGGCATGGGATCCAGTTGAAAATGCATCACTCTTGCCTTGGCTTATAGCAACTGCTGCTTTGCATACAATGATTATTGAGCAAAGAAGAAATAAATTACACAGAACAAATATCTTCCTCATGGCTCTCACCACCATAACAGCTTTCTTTGCCACTTATTTAGTGCGTGGAAATGTTGTTGATTCAGTGCATGCTTTTGGAAGCGGCGGCGCAGCAATGCCTTTATTGTTATTTGTTGTTATTTCAACTCTTGTTTCCTTATTTATTGCCATTGTAGCAAAGAAACAAAACGATAATTCACTTTCAGGTGTTGAAACACGCGAAGGATTTTTATTCTTCACAGCATGGATATTGATAGCAATGACTGTTATCATTCTCGTAGCCACACTTTGGCCGCGCATTTCCTTGCTTTGGTCTGAACAAGCTGTTGGTTTAGATGCGAAATTCTACAATCAAGTATGCTTGCCATTGTTCACTATTATAACTGCTATGCTTGCTGTATGTCCATATCTTGGCTGGAATGGCGGCTTGGTTGAAAAGAAAAATCTAAGCATTGTTGTTGCAATTATGCTTATTAATGCAGTAGCTTCAATAGTATACGGCTATGCAAATTTCCTAGCTCTCATTGCAGGCGCAGTGAGTGTGGGTGTTATTGTTTCTTCTCTTATACAGATGATTCAAGCAAGGCACTACGCGCCAAAGCTTGCTGCGCATGGTGTGCATCTTGGTCTTGCGCTTATAGTTTTAGGCGTGACCTTCTCTTCTGCCTACAAGATCGAAATTGATGTAAATCTCAAGAAGGGTGAATCAGCGCAGTTAGGCGCGTATGTTGTCACTCTCAACGAACTTTACGAAGGCAGAGCACCAACTTTTGATTTCTTAGAAGCAGAACTCTTTGTTTCAAAAGACGGAAAGGTTATAGGCACTGTTAATCCGCAAAAAAGAATCTACCATAAATTTGGCAATCAATCTTTTTCGGAAGTGGGCACAATGCCAAGCCTGACAAATGAAATCTACGCATCGCTCTTTGGACTTGAAGACAGCAATGCCGCAGTTCTGCGCGTGAGCTCTAATCCACTTGTTAACTGGATTTGGATTGGCTCTTTCCTCCTTTGTCTTTTCCCATTTATCGCTTTGGAAATAAAGAGAAGAAGAGAAGTGGAAAAGGAAGAGGAAGATAAGTAGAGAAGTCATTTTTTTTGCCTTCGGCGACCAAACGGGCACGCCCCCTTTGGAAACCCGAGCATTGCGTGGCTTGAATAAGGGGCTCTGGCT
>CAYJHE010000011.1:0-5515 GCA_964369675.1 uncultured Desulfovibrionaceae bacterium
ACCGTCTCGGGGAGCCACTTAAATGAAATAAGCACTTAGAAATAAGTGCTTTTTTATTTAATTATATTTAATAATCAATCAAAAGGACATTATACACATCCTTTATTTATAAAGAGAAAAGCTACAGTTTTATCATTATTTAGAAATTCAACTCTGAGCTTTTCTCTTTTCATTTAAAAGTCTTATGTATTATAATGAGTTTTTTAATCTCATAAGAAGCAATTGAGAAAGATTAACATACCAAAACTGCCCTGCAATAGTGAGTGAGAATTTTTCTTTATTGAGATTAATTAAGCCTACATTTTGCCATTGTTCAAGTATTTCCTTTAAATAAGGCATTAAATCTACATGATATTTACTTGCTATAGCTGATAAGTCAAGATAGCCTTGCTCCATTGATTGCGAGATTGCCTTATACATAATAGCATTTTCATCACCCACTTGTAGACCCATAACCGGCTTTTGATTTGCTTCAACAGCCTTAAACCATTCATCAACTGTACGGTGATGCATATAAGAATATTCTCTAATCCCTCCACCTGCGCAAGCACCAAAAGACAAAGTATTTGCCGCACCCTTTGCAAATTGATTATAAATATTACGTTCTCTTGAAGTTCTTGCAAAGTGATTCATTGAAAGCCTGCTATAAAAATCTTCCTCAAGGCTTTGAACAGCGTATTTAAACATTTCTGATTGCACAGGAATAGTTGCAGAAGCAGGCAATTTCTTGTTTTCAATGAGTTTACCTAATGGAGTTGATGCAAAGACATTTAGCTGATAACAGTCAAGTCCGTCTAAATTTAAAGACTTTGCTATACGCAAATCTTCTTGCCATTTTTCCATTGTCTGCATAGGAAAACCATAGATTAAGTCTATAACAACAGCAGCTTGATCGTAAGAAAGCAAATGCTCAATCATTTTGCATACATTTTCTTTGTCTGCAATACGCCCCATTTTTTGGCGAATTTCAGTATCAAAGGTCTGCACACCAAGTGAAAATCTGTTTGCGCTCCCTCTTAAGCAGGCTTCTATTTTTTCACTACCAAAATTATGCAGTCTGCCTTCTATGGTGATTTCGCAATCATTAGCAAGGTTGATATGCTTCTTCAATGCTTTAAGTATTCTTTCTAAATCTTTTGCATTAAGCGCAGTAGGCGTTCCACCGCCAAAATAAACTGCATGTACAGGAGCATTATATATTTCTCGCCCTGCCCACATTTCTATTTCGCGAATGAGTGCGTCTGTGTAAAACTTACTAAAATCTTCTCTAAATGGCTTTAAGAAAAAGCCGCAATAAAGACAATGCGTTTCACAAAATGGAATATGTACATAAAGAGTACTTTTGCCTTCTCTTTTTGTGTGAGAAAGCATTTCCATAGTTTTTTGTACTTCTGCTAAAGGCACAATTTGCCCATTGATGCCAGCGTGCACAGATATTTTTTTATCAAAAGCATAGGCAAGCGGCTCAACATTTTCTTTTGCATAATATTGCGTTAAATCATCTGGATTTTCGATAACATGAGTTTGAAACATATTATTTTGCATAGCTTCTGTGATGTTTTTTGCCATTTCATTAGTAATACCTTGTGGCATTGTGCTTTTAATCATATCAAGCATTTCTTTTGGAAGCTGTTCTTCCATTTCTGCTGTCAATGGCACAAATTCCTCTTGCGCCTTATCAAGAGAAAGATTATCATTTTTTTCAATCAAATTAGCTTCTTGTAATATGTGTGAGTGCATTTTCTTTATCATAGATTTTGGCGCAAAATGCATGCTTTTAAACATGGATTTTGGCATTTTATTGAATAATGCTATTGCCTCATCATTTTGCACTATTTGTGCTATCTGTTCTGCCATTTTTTTTGGCATACCTTCGGGTAAAACTTTCTCAATGGAATCTTTTAATTCTTTAGGTAAAACAGTCAAAATTTTATTATCAAGCTCTTGTAATAATATACAGTTTTGGTTCTTGCCTTCGCTGTGTGATTTTTTAAATAATTTCATATTCATTCAACTTATGAGGGTATAGACCTTAATTCGTGAGCTTTTGAAATTTCAAAAGCGAATAAAGATATATACCCTTGTTATTTTATAAGATAAACGCAAACTTTTACATATATTTGTATAAGCAAAACATTTCTCTCTATATTTTATTAGATATTGCTCGTAGCTATAATCTTAACTTGATAGGTTCTTTCAATATATTGATCTAGTTGATCAGGCACGTCTGAATAATCACTATTAACACCAATCAAGTAACTGCCATCCATCTGATTTATATAGTCATGCTGCCTATATCCAACATTAGATAAAGAGCCATCTTTACTATCAATAAAAGCAACAACTCTCACGCCATTTTCGTGTAAACGCTTATACATTTCTGTCAATCCATCTTCACCAAAACCCCAACCATCTCCAACATAGCCTTCATTTAAATAGGAAGTGAAGAAAACAATAACCTTATCTACACCGCTATGGTAATCAGCAGGATAGTTATCGCTCACATCCCATATTTCTCTGTAGTTAGGAGAGAGTGCTCGCATTGCCCACGCAATTCCCTCATCACCGCCTGTAGAAACATTACCGCCAATCTTGGCTATTCTTTCCATAAGTTCGTCTTTACTTTGCGAACCTATTAAGTTTGGCATAAGAGCGCAACCACCAGGAATTGAAACTAAGTGTGAAGAAGAAGATTTTACCGTTTTATTTGTAGCTGGATTTACCCAATAAAGCCATTTTGACTTACTATATCTTTCACTATCCGGCCCTGTGTTCCAAGATTCAGGAATAACAGCCATTTCGTGTACGTCATACGTTGTGTCATAGTCATTATTAATAGCATAAGGGTTTGCATTGGTATAATAACCCCAACCACCGTATTCAATGGAAGGAATTAAATCATAGGCATATTTATAACTACCATTATAGTAATCTCCACCACGTCCATCAATAACGAGAAGATCTAATGGGTGGTCAGGATCTTCAACAATATCTGGATACTCTGAAATGGAACCAAAGGTATCTCGCGCTGGTCTTTTCACACAGGCAACATTCATATCAACACCAGGGCCGCCATCTTGAAGTAAGTCAGACAATAAATAGGCCTTACCTGCTTGAAGAAAAATCTCTACTTGAGAATCGTAAGTGCTTTGAGTTTTATTGTTAAAGCCAACAGGACTTAACATTCTTGATTCATCTGTAAGCAATTTTCTTGCTGCCTCTATTTCAATACTTGCGTGATTTGAAAAAGAAACAAGAGAGATATGGGCATCAGTAGATGAGTCTTTACCTCTAAACACTTCGTCAATAATACCTTCAACAACACGCGACATGTGCTGTATATTAGAAGCCATACCAGCAGAAGCAGAACTATCTGTAATAAAAACAAGCTCCATAGGTGTCCAAACGCGTTCGACAGTCACACTTTCTTGTGAACCAAAGTAAAGGTTTTCAAACTTCAAGAAACCTGGAATTTTTGTAGTATAAGTAGGTGTATAGCTAAGATTTATTTCTATAATATCGTCTGTTGGTGGAGCATCAGGGACACTGCCAAAAGAAAGTTCACTAGGATCATACTGTTTAACTGGAAGCATGTTTGCATTTGTCCAGACTTCAACAATAGATCTCGAAGATGGAGCATCTGCAGCAGAAGCATCTGTTTGTGCAAGAACTACCGCAGCTGTTTGCACAGCTTGATTTAGCCTTGTTGTTCTTGCTAAAGTGTCAGTTGTTGTTATAGCAACAACTGAGTATGTTATCAATGGGGGCAGAGTGAGAGCAAAACCAAGAGCTACTCCGCCTGTTTTATCTGTAAAAAAATTTTTTATTTTTCTTAACACTGAAAAAACCATAATCTTTACTCCTCTTTATGAGAATGTGTTTGTGCATTAGTCTTTTGTTTTCTTAACAGCTATATACTCACTTGTGAATTGCGTCGGAAATATAAAGTCTCTGAATTGCATAGTTTGATTTTCAAAAGTATAGAAGGTTTTTAAGCGTATTAATCTTGCATAAGGAGGCAAGACCTCTGCATTGACAGTTGCAAACTCATTAAGTGAAACAATGATGTTCTCTTCTTCGCTTTCTTCTTCGCTAGCGAGATTTGGAACAGGGCATGAAGGTCCTAATAGAAGAGGCGTCAATATACTGATTGTTGGATCACCTTCATCAAAATATTCTAACTCTATACAATAGGCTTTTTCTGTTTCTTCTGTTGGTTCTTCTGCTTCTTCATCTACATACTTATTTGCTTCAAGCATACTTAAAAAAAGTGTTTGTATAGCAATTTTAGTTTCATCTGTTGAAAGATGCGCAAGCATAGTAGATGTATTTATATTATCATTTGCTACCATTTCAGCTAAAGTGGCTGTTGCCCTATGCATTATATTTTGCCTTCTGTAAGCCTTGCTCACTTCAAAACCAATAAGGAGCACACTTACAACAATTGCCGTCAATAAGGCAGACTCAACTGCAATACTTCCCTTTATGTCTTTAAAAAATGTATGTCGTATTTTTTTCATAATATCTGCCTTTATATAGCTTAATTATCAAATTCTTGTATTTCATTTTGAAAGCAGTATTTATTCGAGTAATTATACACTTTAAAATAACTGCCAAAAAAAGGAAACAAGTCTATATTTGCCTTTATATCAAGGCAGACAAAACTTTCTGCTATTCCTGGTCCGTCAGCAGGAATTGTTGCTAAGCCAGTGAGAGAATGTGAAAAAGTTGGAGTAATAGTGACGTATTCTGGTGTAAAAAAACCTGTAAGCTTTTCTTCAAATACTTCATCAACATCCTCCTGAAAAGAAGCCCCGTAATGAATTTTTGTTTTTTGCGCAACTGCATAAAGGCTTTGCTCTAATGCAACTGAAATAGCCTGTACTTTAATTGCTGCAACACAAAGTATAAGTGTTAGTAAAAATAAAGGAGCATAAATTGCAAATTCTACAGAAAAGACACCTTTTTTTGAGAAAAAAAATGCATATACACTTTTTAATAAAGAAGAAGAAAAGCTCTTGTTTAAATCCATTCTTAAACCTCGCCAAGAACTGTGTTTATATCGCCGTCTGTCATATAGCCTTCAAGAATATTTCTTGCTTCAGCATCTCTTCCTAATTTTACATAGCAGGTTGCAATAGCAAGTCTTACTTGAGGATATTCTTCTATACTCACTATTTTAGACAATACATCAATTGCTTGAGTGTATTTCTTACTTGCTTTGAGTGACATGCCATAATTATGAATAAGATCAGGCTCATTTGATGTCAGTGTAAGTCTTTTATATATTTCTTGTGCTTTAGAGTGTTCTCTACCTAAATCAAAAGCAAGAGCACGCATTTTTAAAACATTATAAGCCGCACTTTCCTTATCTTCTGCTAAGAATTGTAATTCTTGTTCTGCTTTATCTAAAAGAGTATGTGCTTCACTTATTTGATTTCCAGCTAGATTTGCTCTTGCTTTTTCAACTAAGGCAAGAGGATGTTCAGGAACGAGCAAATTATTCAAAACTTCA
>CAYJHE010000011.1:5525-26589 GCA_964369675.1 uncultured Desulfovibrionaceae bacterium
AATATACTCTTGCCATAATCCAACGTAATTCATCGTTATTTGGATTTTCACTAAGCATTTCATTACCCTTATTTAGGACAATAACATAATTTCTTGTTTTTTCAGCTGCGCGAATAACAGACATGTCTTCAAAAGGTGTATTTTTAAAAACCGCTTGATGTCTTGCGTAATCTTCTTCTGTAAACTCTTGTTTTGCACAGCCAGAAAATATTAATGTCAATAATAAAAGTAGTATAGTTTTTTTCATAATAAAGCCTTAAAAAGTATTTTTGAGCGCGATAATAGCAGGCGCAATAATTATTCCTACAAGAGGAAATAGAACTAAAATAATAAGTGGAATACCAATTGTTGCAGAAATATTACCTGCTTTTTCTTCAAGATAGGCAACCTGTTTTGCACGACCCTCTTTTGAAATAAGCCTGAGCGATTCTGCTAATGCAGTACCGTAACGAATTGATTGTAAAAGCGAAGTTGCAAGAATTTCAATTTCACGCACGCCAGATCTTGTTTCCATTCTTTTGAGTGCTTCTGTTCTATCCATGACAAGCATTTCGGAACGAGTAGCAGTAAATTCCATTGCAATTTCAGGACATTGATGAATAACTTCTCTAGCTACTCTTTCAAATGAATCTTCTAAACTCAAGCCAGAATCAACGCAAATAGTCATAAGATCAATTGCTTTAGGAACTGCATTTCTTATTTTTTCTTGTCTTCTTTTGACTAAGTCGCCTAAAATCCAATCAGGCAAGCGATAAGCAATAAAAAGAGTGAAAAGATATTTAAAGGAATTAGTATAGTCTGAAAACAATGTACTAAAAGATAGTTCAAATGCAAACCAAGCAAATAAAATAACAACAAACAAGAATAGAAACTTTATTGCAAGAAAAACATCTAATTGCCAAACTTCAAAAAAACCTGCATTACGCATCATTCTTTCTGATTTTTGATAATTATCCTGCCCTGCCAGCACTTTTGAAAACTTTGTTATAAAGATTTCAAATGAAGTTTTTTCTTTGTCGGTAAGATTTTTTAATTTCATGCGCACATGCGCTGCTCTGAGTTGATTTTGTATAAAAACAAAGGCAAAAATCAAAATAACACAAAGTGCTACTGCCAATAGTAAAAATCGAAAGTCCATTTCTACTCCATCATGCGAGACATGCGTCTTATAATAACAAAACCGATAACCATACTTGCAAGACAGTATGCAAAAATGGTTTTACCTGTAGGATCAGCTAAAACAGCAGTCATTTGAGAAGGGTTTATCACGAATTGTAGTCCAATAACAAAGATAGGAAGAGCACATAAAACGGTTGCTGCGCCTCTTGTTTCTGCTGTGAGCGCTTTAAGCTTTCTATCAACAGCTTTTCTTTCACGCAAAACCTCACTTAAAGATTCAAGCATAGGTAAGAGTGAAGCACCTGTTTCTCTGTGTAAGGATATAACAGCGCAGAAAAAGTCGATATCAGAAGACTCTAAGTCCTTAGAAAACTTCACTAAGGCTTCTCTCATTGGAATTCCAAGATCTAATTGATGACTCAAATTACTAAATCTATCACCAAGTTCACCTGCATACATTTCACCTATAGAAGCTAAAACAGTATTTAAAGGTATACCTGCTTGTATGGCTCTGATAAAAGAATCTATAGATTCAGGAAATCTTTCATTAAAGGCTTCTCTCATCTTCTTAGTGTAATAAGATTTTACAAAATACCAAGTAAGAGGTGCTATTGTCACAATACAGATAAAACTAAACCAGATTGGTAATTGTAAAACTGATAAGACAGCAATGGTGATGATTAAAGCAAAAAGAGCGTATTGTGATTCTTTAGTTGCAAAGAAGGTAAAAGAAAAACTTTTTTTATATTCCTTAGCTTCTTCAACTTCTAAAGAAGATAGATAAGCTTTTTTTAATTGCTTTTTCTCACGTTCTTGTTTTAAAAACATAAAAATAAGCGCAAAAGCAATTATGACAGCAAGAAGTAAGAAAATATTACTTGTAAACACTATTTAATACCTCCATACACTCATTATATTTGCCAAAGGAAATAAATTTATGCATAAAACTTGGCATATAATCAGTACGAATAAAGGAAGTTTCGCCATCAATTGATCTATTGAATGTGTAAAGATCGTTACATATAACATTATCACCACTTGGACACACTTCAGAAATATTTGTAATGTGTCTGTGACCATAACTATCACGCTCAATTTGAACAAGTAGGTCTATAGCTGATGAAAGCTGCTTACGCACGAGATTTGATGCCATTGCATGTGTACCCATATTAAGCATGTTTTCAAGTCTGAGCATAGCATCAGTAGGAGTATTTGCGTGCACAGTTGAAAGCGAGCCATCGTGACCAGTGTTCATTGCTTGAAGCATGTCTAAAGCTTCTTCACCACGAACCTCACCAAGTAAGATACGGTCAGGTCTCATACGAAGGGCGTTCTTGATAAGATCTCTTTGAGTTACTTCACCCTTACCTTCAATGGAAGGAGGACGAGTTTCAAGTCTTGTTACCATAGGCTGATCAAGTTTAAGTTCGGCTGCATCTTCAACAGTAATAATACGTTCGTCTTTGCCGATGTGTTGTGATAGTGCGTTCAATAAAGTTGTTTTACCAGCACCAGTTCCGCCTGATACAAGAATATTCAATCTTGATTGCGTTGCGTATTCTAAAAATTTACGCATTGGTGAAGACATAGCACCAAAGCTTTCAAGATTCTCTAAGCTCATTTTTTCAGCATGGAATTTACGAATTGAAATAGAGATACCATCTAAGCATAAAGGAGGAGCAATGATGTTAACACGACTTCCGTCAGCAAGCCTTGCATCAACCATAGGTGAAGATTCATCAACACGCCTACCCACAGCAGAGGCTATTCTTTGTGCAAGGTTTTGTAAGTGAGCTATATCTCTAAAAACATAATTTGTTTGTTCTAATTTACCCTTTCTTTCAACAATAACCTTATAAGGTCCGTTGATAAGTATATCGGTGATTTCAGGGTCGTCCATACAAGGTTGAACAGGGCCAAGGCGCACCATATCATCAACGATATCGCGCGTTAATGTATTTTGTTCAAAGGAGTTTAAAAAGAGTTTATAATCTACAACAGCTTCAGCAATAACTCTTGCAACTTCTTTTTCTAAAGCCATAGGGTCCATGCTAAGTGCTGCTTGTGCATCAATTTTATCTAAGATAACAGTTCTAATTTGTTGATAAACTGATTTATCTATTTGTCCGTATTGTGGTGCTGTGCTCATTTAAATAACCTCATAAAACCTTTTTTTTCTTCTGTTGCTCTAATACCAAGCAAATCATTTGAAATGGCAGAAATACTGCTATATAAGGAATGGCTTTCTGAGGCAAATGAGACATTTTTCAACATATCATCAGAAAGTTTTTTCTCATAAGGGATTTCATAATCAATTGCTCGACCTATTGCATCTTCCAAATATTTAGGTGTTATTGCTTGATTAGGTGATACATTATTGTATACAGTTATAATTCTTGCTGAATTTCCAGATTCTTCAAGATATTTTAACGTGTGTTGAGTAGCTCTTGCTGAAGGTAGTGTGCCATTAAGCACCAAGATAATGATATCTGAATTTGAAAGCGCAGGAACTCTCAAGACATTAAGACCATTTGCTTTCCAAATTTGATAGCGATAGATATTTCCTAAGTGATTAACAACCAAGTCAACATCATCGCCTGTAAATTTATAAGGGCTTGAAGTAGAGTCTAAGCTTTGCCAACTGTCTAATAAACCAAGATTAGGAATAATGTTTGAAACCGCTTGTGAAACTAAGGCTGAATCCATTCTGTTGCCCGCATCTAACAAGTTTTTCAAATTTCCTGCTTTTTCAGAACCTAAGTAAGCACCAACAGAAGGTGCGTACATATTAGTATCTACAAGTATAGAGGCTCTGCCGTGCTTTTGCGAAAGGATTGTACCAAGGGCAGCGGTGAGTAGGCTTGCGCCAACGCCACCAGCAACACCATAGACAGATATCATAGTGCCTAAATGCCCTTTTCCTCTTGTGTCCATTTTGAAGATTTTTTTCAAAGAACCCACTAACTCTTCAGCAGGCGCAGGGTCTAAGAAATAATCGCTCACACCATAGCCACGCAATTGACGGAAAAAGGTAACATCACTATTAGAACCAATAGCAAAAATAACAGCGTCTCTTGAAAGTCTACCTGTGATATCCTTAACAAATCTGAAAGGATCATCTTGGTCTTTTAGGTCGATAATAACTGCTTTTAATGTAGTCATATCAAAAGAATTTATTTTAGCAATAGCTGAGCTACCAGCTGAAGTAATAACTTCAGCATTTACTTTAAAATTGTTTTTTTCCATAACAATTTTCAAAGCATCTAATTGCTTTTGATCGTATACAAATATCCCAGAACTCACAGCATTATCATTATAGTTATTTACAAAACTCATCTCTACTCCAATTTATTTACATCCGATAGAATTAATTTGAACCGCCAACTTCAGATGGATCTACTTCTAACAATTCTCTAACTTGACCACTTTGATAAGCTTCAATAGCCCCTGTTGCAGAAATAGCGTTTGGTCCATCGTATTCTTTTGGTTCAGATAGTTCTTTTTTATCAACCATTTGTCTTGCCAAATTATATTTTGTTGCTGAACCATATTCTGAGCGAACTTGTTGTCCACTGAACCATTCTTGATCAAAATAAGATTTAGGCACCTGATTTTGGTGTAAGTAATAATTTGTTACAATAACAGCGAATTCTGAAGGATTATTTGAAGTGCGAATATTTATTTCACTACTGTTATAGCCATTTCTGATTAATGTGTTTTTTATAGCAGTTAGCATGCTATTTTTAATAGCTTTTGTTTTTACTATAGTAGCTTTACCATCATTTTCTTGAATTTGTGATAAGGCTTCTTCTAATTTAATCAATTGCTCACTATCAGGCAAACCAGCTAATTCAACTACCTGTACATTTTCGCTCATCACCATGGAATTTTGTGCTACATTAGTAACAGTTCCACAGGCAGGCAAAGCCATTAATGCCATTAAGAGTAATAATTTTTTCATTATATTTCCTTTATATATGCTTCAATTATAAGATGAAATCGATGCCGTCAATGCTACCTGGCTTTAATTCGTGCTTCTTGCCAAGCAATAAGCGTTCAAAAGCTGAAGGTGTGTAGATTTGAGCATTAGGTATACGCAATTTTGAATCTGATGGTTCAACTATATTGGCTGTAACAATAACAACAAGTTCTGTTTCGCCACGCTCAAATCTGCTTGAACGTGCTAGAGCACCAAAGACAGGAATATCACCAATACCAGGAATTTTTTCAATATTATCTAAGATATCATTGCTCATCAAGCCACCTATTACATAACTTTGGCCTGAAGCAAGTTCTACTGTTGTTTCAACTCTTCTTATTTTTAAGCCAGGTATAAAGTTACCGCCTGTAGTAACACCAACTGTATAGTCAGGTTCGCTCACTTCAGGACGAAGACGGAGGCTGATTTTATTTTCTGAAAGAACAGTTGGAACCATGCTGAGCATAATACCAAAGTCTTTAGTTTCTGTTGTTGTGGTATCAGAATCTGCTTGTTGAACTACATAAGCCATTTCACCACCAACTAAGAAGGAAGCTGATTCACCTGAAGATGCACTAAGATTTGGTTCTGCTAAAACAGAAACTAAGTTTTCAGAAGAAAGAAGATTTATCATACCTGTTACGTCAGGCAAACTAAAACCGTCGCTTGCTGCTTCTGCTGCGCTAGATAAAAATCCACCTAGGGTCTGAGTTGCGTCAAAACCTGGAAGTCCTGTAAGCGCTGTATTTGCTAAGCCTATAGCTAAATTGCTTGTATTGTTATATACATAGCCCCATTGAAAGCCTAGTTGTTCTTTCAAATCTTTGCTTACTTCTGCAATCTTTACTTGCACATTTACTTGTGTAGGCATAGTGATAGTTAAGCGGTTGATAATCTGGCCATTACGCATAGCCATTGTTCCTTTACCTTTACCAGCACCGCTAGTTGACGATTCTGACCCGCCACCTTCACCACCTTCTGCACTTTCAGCGGGAGCACCGCTAGCAGAGCTCATTTTTAAGAAGGAATCTAAAAGAGAGACAATATGTGCAGCTATTTCAGCTGAAGGAACTTTGCCGCTCACAGCAACACCGTCAAGTGCAGGTGTGAGTTTTAGGTTTAATGAAGGAAATTCAGAACGTAGAGCACGTTTCATAGGTTCAATATCAAATAAGACATTTACAGTTGAGCTGTATTCTGAATTACCCATTTCGTCCATAACAAAGAGTGAAGTTCTGCCAGGATTTTTGCCAAAAATCAAAAGTTTTGAATTATCAACAACTTGATAAGAAGCAACACTTGGGTCAGCAATAAATACTGTTTCAAATGCAGAATCAAAAGAAACAGCCATACCTTGACCAACAGCTATGTTGACACTTTGATCAGGTGAAGTAAGAGTAACAGCATTAGATGCTTGTGGTAGTAAGCATGAAAGCATCACACAGGATAAGAGTATTTTTTTCATTTTCAAACCTTATAGTTTAATTTTTATTTATTAAATTATATACTTATTTCTTTTGTTCACCGTAGTATGATTTTACCGGTGTGTCTTTTTGCACTTCGCCAAAGATTTCAGAAGCTCTTGTCACTTCATTAGAATTGACAGAAATTTCTTTTTTTGCTTCGTGTATATTTATAAGACTTAAAGATAATACACCTGTATTTTGCCCTACTGCTAATAATTCCACTTGCTTAGGAGCAACTTCTAAAGTAACAGTGCCTTCAGTACGTCTTTTGCTATCACCATCGTTTGAACTTGCTCTTGTGTGGCTAAAGTCTTTATCTACAGCTATAACAGGAACATTTGTCAAGATAGTTTGTGCAGAGTCTCCGCCAGCCATTGTTCCATCAACCTGTCTTCTTGGGTGAGGAATAAGGATAACATCAACTGTGTTACCAGGGCGAATTAAGCCTGCGCTTGCATTAGCTGTGCTTACTGTGATTGTGTAGGCTCTTTTATCGCTTGCAAGAACTGAAGTTAAGAAAGCACTTTGATTTTTTGTGACTACTTTTTCTCTTTCAAAGGCTTCGCCTCTTGCAATTGCAGTACTCACTACAGCACCATATAAGTCTTCTACATTGCTCTTACTTTCTAAGAAGTAGAGACTTGGATCAGATAAATTTGTTTCAAGTGAAATCCATTTAAAATCTGTTTCTTCTAAAAATTCACCTGCTTGAATATTTTTTGTTGCAACCAAGATTTCTTCACCAGGTGCAATATCTACACTAAAGGAAGAGGTTGATTTCTTCTCTGGGCTACCTAATAAGAAGAAGCCTGCTAAACATATAACTAGGAGTAGGCCTCCTATATAAACATATCCTTTGTTCATTATTTTTGCCTTTAAAAAAACTGTTTTACAGTATCTATCAGTTTATAATGTTGTATTAAAAGTATACTAGAACCTATACCAATCGGCACACCATAAGGAATAACCTTGATGCTTTTCTTCTTTAATCTTGAGTATATAAGCAAGATTAATGAATACACACCGCCCAAGATAGCAATAAGAAACACGAGAGCTAAAAGTTGCCCTTGTAACCACAGTGAAGTTGTAGCTAATAGTTTTATGTCACCTGCGCCAATTATTTTGCAGGCAAATAAAATAAAGCCAGCTCCAAGTACTATCAGAAATTCTTGCCAAGCCAAGACAGTATAAAACTCTAAGAAACTAGGCGCTTTTATCAAAGCGTAAAAGCAGGCTGTAACAGCTATGCCAAGCGAATAAGAGTTTGGAATTGTATATGAGCGTATATCAGAGATAACAGAAGCAAGAAGAAAAAGTATAGGCACTAAAACAATGAAATTATTCACCAGAGCTTGCTTCCGGCATTTGTTCAACTATATTGTCAAAAAGAGTATTCAAGGTTTCAGAAAAAACACCGTCATTAGCAACAAGTGCGCCAAGGATAACAGCTACACCAGCTGCAATAAAACCGTATTCAATTGCTGTGATACCGCTTTCGTCGTTAATAAAATTTTTAATTATATTCAACATATTATTTTCCATCTTCTTTTATTTTTATATTGTTTTGTAAAGAAATGCTATTCGCCTGAACTTGCTTCTGGCATTTGCTCAACTATATTGTCAAAAAGAGTATTCAAGGTTTCAGAAAAAACACCGTCATTAGCAACAAGTGCGCCAAGGATAACAGCTACACCAGCTGCAATAAAACCGTATTCAATTGCTGTGATACCGCTTTCGTCGTTAATAAAATTTTTAATTATATTCAACATATTATTTTCCATCTTCTTTTATTTTTATATTGTTTTGTAAAGAAATGCTATTCGCCTGAACTTGCTTCTGGCATTTGCTCAACTATATTGTCAAAAAGTGTGTTCAAAGTTTCAGAAAAAACACCGTCATTAGCAACAAGCGCACCAAGAATAACTGCAACGCCAGCTGCAATGAAGCCATACTCAATAGCAGTGATACCGCTTTCGTCCTTGACAAATTTCTTTGTCAAATTCTTCAATTGTCTCAACATAAATACTCCAATTATGTTTATACGTTAAAGGTTTCATAAATTTTGATATAAAATATATCATCAGACTATATATTAATTACTTTTTGCTATAAGCAGAAAGTGTATTAATGAAAGTTTTCTGTATAAGGCTTAGAAATTGTATTTAAAGTTTGCCATCACATTATGTGAGTTTATGTTAGAAGAAAGATTTACAGTATAGTCAAAATCTATATCAAAGTTTTGGTAATCAAAACCAAGTCCAACACTTGCTGTAAACACGAAAGGATCCAAAATATCACTTGACATTAAAGCAGTGCCATTCAAAGTGTCTAAGCTTACAGCTTGGTCAATCTCTAAATCTCCAAAGGAATAAATAATACCAAGATCAAAGCGCGGTGTAAGAATATAACCTTGCTCTGTCACAAAACTTCTTGAAGAAGCTAAGCCAAAAGGAAGAGAGAAAATATTAGCTTCTGTTGCTTCTGTTTTAAAGATAGTGTCTGTAGTTGTTTTTGAATCGTATGCATCAACATCTATATTCATATACCTAAAGCCAGTATAAGGCACGAGGTCAAAAAGCATCTCTGTTGCAAACAAATACTCAGCTTTTGCGCCAAAAGAATAAGAGCTTGTGTCAATATCTGCAGACAAATCACCAGTACTTAAGCTTTGTGTCGTGTCATTTGAAGTTTCTGAATACGCAAAGTCTGCTGAGACAACAAGATTATCATACCTGTATCCACCATAAATGCTTGCGCCCATATAATCGATATCAGATTGTGTTTTTGCAAAGCTTCCTGTTGACTCACTGTCGCCATTACCGCCAAAGAAAGAAGCACCAACTCTAAACTGTTCATTAAAGGTATAATCTGCACCTATGCTTGCACCATAAAGATTTGTATCGTAGCCATAATTTCCACTTCCAGATTCCAATTGATTAGAAGAAGTGTATTGATACATAGGACTAAACCAAATCCCTAAGCCTTCTACATACTCATAACTTGGCAAGTCTGATGGATATATCTTTCTGCCATCGCTTGTATAAAGATAAGGTCTTGTATCTTTTGTTTCGCTTCCGCTTGATATGCCACCCGTGCCATTACCTGACATGTCTTGTATCAATGAAGTACGCTTTCCTGCATGAAGAGTAGCATTGCCCACAACATCCATTACAGATTGGAACGCACCACCTGCAACACCTAAGTTTGCTGCTCCTTCCATTGTACGCGCAGACTCTTCGCCTGACTCGCTATAAAGTGAAAGAGCGTTAAGATATGACATTTGTGGTGAACGCACTGCTCTGCCAAGTCCATCTTCAATAATACCTAGTAAACCTTCGTTTAATCCAGGTAAAGCCTCTGAAATGCTTATTTGTTTTACAAGCACTTGATAGCTGTCACTGTCTTTGAAGACTTCATCAAGTCTAAAAAATGCATTCTCAAAATAAATAGTTTCTCTGGACACTGAATTTACAGCATCTTCATCATATCCCCATGCATTATCATATAGCCTACCACTTGAAAACTCTGCTACGTTAATAAGAGTTGAGCCATCATCTGTGAGTGGTATATTTGTCAAATAAAGTTTTGCTCCGCCTGTGACTGTAAGTCTAACGCCTGTGTCTAAATTCAAAGCATACTCACTGCCAGAAACATGTCCGCTAGAGCCTAGGGTAGACGCAATGTTTGGAATGCTTGCATCTAAGACAAAAAGAGAAGTAGGAGCAAATGAAACTGTATTATTCATATAAGAAGCTGTTGTTGAGTCAATACCAGCAGTCAAAGCACCTTGTACAGTCAAGGTTTTATCAGCGCCAACAGTATATTTATTACCGTACAAGGCAAAAACAGCACCTGTATTACCGCTTGCACCCCACTTAAGAGCATCGCCAGCACCACCAACAGCTATATCCATCTTATCCTTAAGCCATTCGTCAGCATTGGCAAAAGATTGATTATTGAGAGGATTAGGAACTGATGTATCACCAACAACAGCAATAGCATTGTTACCCACAATCAAAGAAGAATTGCTTGCAGTATGAGTCAATAATTTTGTTGCTGTTGTTATATCAGCATCAGCACTATTGCCCCAATTTTGCTTAACATATACTACACCATCGACAACAGCATCTGTTTTCAAACTTGAAGTAGAACTAATCTCACCAACATTAATAATACCGCCTGCGCTTGAAATCTTATTAGCTTCAATATTGCCCGCAAGATAAGTATCTAGTTTACCCATGTTCAATTCATCAAAAGTATAGTCCCCGCGAGCTGAAAAAGCACCATCATTAGCATTGACAATGCTCATGACACCTGAACCCTCTATTGCTAAATTAGTGCCGTCAGCAAGTTCGAGAGAATCAACCAAAGTTCCGTCTGCCTTTGTAGCAATATTTCCGCCCAAGGTAATTAATTTAACATTACCTGCGCCCATGTTCATAATATCGCCAGCTTGCATAACCATATTATTTGCTGTATAAGAAGCACTGCTTGCTAAGCCATTTCTATATTCAGCAACAGCATTTGCACCTAAAGTATTTGTGGTTAAATCCACATTATTGAAGCCTAATTGCACAACATCAACATTATTATTTGCTAAAATAGCACGATCACCTAGAACAACATTTGTTGCATAAATACTAGCAGCGTCATCGCTATTCTCGTCCATATCTAATGTAGCTAACAAATCTTGTAGTTCATTCGTATTGTAAGTTTTTGTATCTTTAATAAAGACAGTCGCGCCATTTGAAAGATCCATTTCATTTGTTCCGTCAACTATAGTAGCAACAAAGGCTTCTGTCACATTGACTTGCCCCTTGCCTGTTACTTGAAATGCTCCATTGGCTGCAGAAATAAGACCACTGTCTGCTGTAAATTCAAATACACCGTTATCTACAATAACTGCCCCTGAGGAGATATTGACAGAATTTGTCTTTGTGACACCTGTATTACCACTTGCGTCTGCTGTATTTTTGTATGTACCACCTGAAACTGTATAAGTATCAAAAGCCACTGAACCCATATTATTAAAAGCACCAGCTGAAATATCTAAGCCACTATTTAATATATAGGCGCCTCCATTGAGAATATTTACATTACCACCAGCTACAGTCATATTTGTAGAAGCATCTCCTACTGTACCTGCATTGTATGTTCCTGAAATGTCAAGTGTTCCGCCAGTCATACTTGTAGCGCCATAGGCATTAAAAGTTGTTCCGCTTGCAACAGTTATTGCTGCGTTATCATTGATATTTGTAGTCCCTCTTACATGAACTTTTGAACCAGAGCCTGAAAGCTGAACCTTACCATTGTCTTTAATTGTTAAATCATTGCCAGCACCTGATTCATAGCTCGAGTTAGTATCAAGTAAAAGTGTACCTATAAGCTCATAGTTAGTGTTTGAATTATAGGCATGATTTGCGCCCAGCTTCAAAGTTCCATTTTCTAAAATAGTTAATGTGCCTAAATTAGTATAATTACCGTAACGCGCAAACTCAAATGTTCCGTCTTCAACAATAATACCACCTGCACCTACTGATAAGGTACGAGTACCCCAAGTAGAAGTTGCGCCAAATTTTACATAACCACCATTTGTTATATGTATTTTTTCCATAGAAGCATTAGTATAGTTTGCGGCCATATTCAATGTGCCACCATCTACATTAACTGTTTGCCCTGTAGCTTGGAAAACAGAACTTGCGTTCAAAGTGCCGTTAGTTAGAATGTTTACAGTTCCTTCAGCAATAAAGTGGTTGTTATTATTTGTTATATTTAAAGTAGCTTTATTGCCCCCACCAATATTTGATTCACCTTTGACAGTTAATGTGCCAGACTGAATACTAAAAGATTGGTTATTAACAAGATTAAAGTCACCACCAACAGTTACCTTTGCAGCATCATTATAAAAAGAAAACTGTGCATATTCACCATCAATAGTAAAATCCTTTGCAATTTGTATATGTGAAGAACCATTTGCAAAAAGGCGCGAATTTCCTTCTAAAGACATATTGCCATTAACAATAAATTGTGTAGCGCCTGCTGTTTCAAGTCTGCTTCCTTGCAACCAATCACTCACGTCATTTGCGACTAATTTTACATCATTTGTAACTGTAAAGGTCCCACCTTGGCCAAACATAATTGCGCCAGCCAAGCTTTGAGTGTAGTTACCAATAGTTAAGCTATTAATAATCTTACCGTTGTATTGACCTAGACTAATAGTTTGTTCAGTATATTGGTTGTTAACTAGTCCACCATCAGCTGTTATATAATCATCTCCGTCAACAAAACTATCTGTCCAACCTGGTGTAATTATTCCTGTTGCTGCCAAGGCTGATACAGGGCTAGTAATCAACAAGCCAGCTATGGCAAGCGAGCCAAAAGCATTAAGTAAAGCACATTTTGACAAAACAGCTCTGTAACGATTTATTAAATTACCTACTGCATTCTTACTCTGCATCAAAAACCTCTCAAGATAAAACAATAATTTTAAAAACTATAAAACCTAGAATAAAAACTGACTTCTATTTATGAAATAATAAAAAATACATAAAAAAAACCAAAAGAGTTATACTATCTGATTTATTCTTATGTATAATTAATACCTACATCTAAATGTATTCAAAAAATATAAAACTTGTAAAACCCTAGGAAACATAACACTCAACCAATACCTTTACGAAAATCACTAAAACAAAAATCTTTTATTAAGATGACATTATTCAAACATCAAAAATAAGTTAGATGAATGAAACTTTACTTGTAAAAAAAACACTTTTATTTGTTTTTTGCATACACAAAAATCTTTTCACATTCACAACATTACTAAAAGTTTCATGACCTTACAACAAACACAGATAGTGTAAAAAATTTCATTCAAAAAAAATAAAGTTTGAACATAAAACTTTACCACATTAAGATGAAAGATTTTTCTTTAAAAGTATTTATTATAAAACTTAGTTCACTAACATAAACTACCTAAATTTAGGTATTACAGATAAACATATAAATGTCAAGCAAAAAATAATAAATTTGGCAACTCTATTTTTTATATATAATCTATAATAAAATCAATAAATTACTATTTATTAAATAAAGTTTTGTAAATAAAATTATTAATCTTAAAAAGTTTATCTATCAAACTTTTTAATAATATTCTCACAATGGAATTTTCTTGAATTTACATTTTTAATTTTTATTAACTCTATAAACAAGTTTATCAAAATAAACATTTACCTTTTTAAATTACAACTCTTAGCACATAACAATCAAAACAAAGAAGATTCTCTTGTTATAAACCCTTAAATCTCTTCACAAAGCACTTAATAAGAAAAAAACTCTATAAATCTATAATTCTACAAAGATTGACATTTAAGCAAACTCAAGATATCGTTATTCAGTAAATTTGCTCTATTTTTTAACACGACAAAACTGTTTCGCATTTAATAGTTTTGCCTTATTCTATTAGGAGTAACATGGAAACAACTAGCGCTTTATCAGATGTATTAGAGAAATATTTAATTATCATATACCAAGAAGAATTTAAGCATGAGCAAGTAACTGTTTCTAATGTGGCAAAAATTGCAAATGTAACCAAGTCAAGTGTAACTCATGCTCTAAAAAAGCTATCAGAGATGGGTTATGTTGAATATTCTAAGTATTCAAAAATAGCACTCACAGAAAAAGGCTTACGCCATGCACTTTCTGGTGCGCATAAAATTTTTGTTATTGAGGAATTTTTAATCAATATTTTGCATCTTGATCCTGCTATAGCACAAAATGAAGCATACAATTTCTCATTTTCCCCTATAGTATTTAACAATTTAAAACGCTTTATTTTATTTATGAAGTGCAAAAAGCAATTTTGGATTAATTGGGAAGAAGAATTTGTCCAAATAGCTGAAAATCATAAAACAGTAGTCAGCAATAATGAACTTAATGTCGAAAAAAACAACATCATGGATCCAAAAGTAGTTCAATACATGGAAGAACAAATGGCAAAAAGCATGACAAGCCACATAAAATAAGCGCGCAAATTTCAGCATTTAAGCATGACAATTATTTATTACAAAAAAAAGAAAATTCTTAAATTGAAATGAAGGCTATAATAAAGAAATAAAGCTGATTTTTCTTGACCTTTTTTCATCTTTGTCGTAGTGTACGCACATAGACATTTCACCTACCCCAACATTTTGCCATAGACCTTTAAATGGCTCCCATTGCTTGCGCTTATATATATGCGTTTTGCTTTCGCCTTGCCTATTGTGAGTATTCGCTAGGGTCTATTTTCTATACTAATTTAAAATTACATTCAGTCTGTGTTTAAAATTTAATTTTTTTTGAAGTTTTAAAAACAAGACAGATAGTCGTTTATTTTAATCTAAGGAGTTTTAATATGTCTATTCTTAAAACTGGCAAAGACTTAGCCAGAAAAAGTTCTTATAATGCAAACACAAATCCAATTATCCCCTTTATAGGCGATAAAATCAAAGAATATGGCTTTACAGATGTTCACCATTTAGCCACTAATGAATGCCAATACCCACCTTCTGCAAAGGTGCTTGAAGCCATGACAAAGGCAATGCATGGTATAAACCTCTATCCTGACCCAAGCAGCACACTCTTACGCCGTAAATTAGCTAAAAGCCTTGGCATTAAAGAAAGCATGGTCACAGTGGGCAATGGTGCTGATGAACTACTTTATATGGTAGGCAAGGCCTTTATTGAAGAAGGTGAAAATGCTGTTCTTTCAACACCTTGTTACCCTACAGAAGCCTTTGGTATCAAAAGCATTGGCGGCATTGTGAAAGACATTCCTTATCGCCCTGATTTTACATGCGATATTGAAGCCATGTTCAATGCAATTGACGAAAAAACAAAGCTTGTCATGCTCTGTAATCCAGGAAATCCAAACACAAGAGTCATAACTCAAGCAGAACTTGATTGGTTTATGGAAAGAGTGCCTCAACATGTACTTGTTGTCATGGATGAAGCCTATATTGAATTTATCGAAGAAGGAATTGATTCAGCAGACGCTATTCGCTACTTTACTGACGATAGAAATATCTTATTCTTACGCACTTTTTCTAAATTTTACAGCTTAGCGGGACTAAGAGTTGGCTATGCTTTTGGGCCTGAACACATTATTGATGTATTGCGCCGCTCTATTCCTGCTTTTCCTGTGAATATATTAGCACAAGAAGCTGCTATGGCTGCAATGGACGATACAGAATATTATGCCCAAGTTTTTAAAGACACAATAGAAGCAAGAACCTTTCTTACAGAAGGGCTAAGAGCCTTAGGACTTGAGCCTGTTGCGCCTTCTCAAACAAATTTCTTGTTTATTGATACTAAGAAAATTCCACCAGCAGACTATGTAGAAAAACTATTCAAAAAAGGCTACTATATCAAAGGTGCGCACTATCCACCGCATTACAATCATGTTCGCATAACCGTAGGCACAATGGAACAATGCAAAGGCCTACTTGAAGCAACTAAAGAAATTGCAGCCCAATACTAAAAAACTCATATGAACGTAAAAAGCCCTTGTTTGATAAAACAAGGGCTCCCAATTTGATGACAAAGTGCCTATTTTCCAAAAATGCACTTTGTGCCGCCTAAGTTTGCAAAGCAAACTTGGCAGAAAGGCACGAAAAACATTCATCTAAGGCCAAAAGTAAATCTTGGCTATTCATGTTTTTCGAGGCTGCTGACTTTGCAAGCAGCCTAAAAAAAGCCCTTGTTTTTTTTCAAACAAGGGCTTTTTCAATATTAATATATCTATAAACTATATATTTATTTTTCTCTTGTGCCAGGCCAGCGCATACGGTCATGGTGGAAGACAATTTCTTCTGTCTCTGTATCTAAAGAGCCTACAGCAACAAAGTTCACACTACCGTCAGCATTATAGCCTTGGTTATTCAAGAAGCTCATACCCATATAAGCTCTGTCATTTGTGTTTTCTACTACAGCTATTCTGCCGCTCAGACCTTGGAAGTCTACCTTTCTCATAGCAACATTAAGATTTTCGCCATTTATTTCCATTTTATTGTCAATCAAATAGCGTATGCCGTGTGCAACAAGCCAGATATGGTCATAAGAAAGAGATGCAAATGCAAATGCTTTTGAATCAATATCAACTTTCTTTTCAATTGCCTTTTCAAACTTTTCAACAAATGTATCAAGCATTGTGGATTTTGGGAAACTTGTCATAGGAGCAATATAGCCATAAGAACCGAAAACCACATCTTCTTTTTCATCTGCAGAAACCATTTCACCAGCAAAGATACGCATACCTTCAACATTCATATCTAAATGATAAAAAGCTTTGAACACGGTAACTGTATCAGGTGTTGGAGCTATAATAAGATAGTTCTTATAGCCCTTTTCTTTGAATTTTTTAACATGCACTAGCATATCATCAACACTTGTATCTCTTGCGTATGCAAGTGTTTCTACTAGTTTAATATTGTATTTTTCTGCAAATTCTAAAATAACGTCTCTTGCCCCTAATCCCCACGAATCAGTTGTATGACAAAAAACAATTTCATTAATATCTAAATATTTTGCTAAAACAAGTAAATATCCGTCAAAAATATCACTTGGAGTAACAACACGAACAAAATACGGAAACTCTTCTATGCTTGAAAGCTCAGAGGTATTAGAACCGCAAGACACTGCAGGAATTTTCCATTTCTTTGCCACATTTGACATATGCACAGCAGGACCGCTACAGTCAACCCCTGTAAGAGCAAGGATATTATCGTGTTTTTTAAAGATATTTTCTGTTATTTCAGCCGCATTATCTGGCCAGCAGTGGTAATCTTCAATCAAGGTTTCAGGCATTTCTAGTGGCTTATCAAGTAAACCAGATGCATTAATATCCTCTATTGCTAATTTAGCAGCTTCAAGTTCAAAATGTCCCCAATCCGCATATCTTCCATTGTGGTAGTAATAAGTATACATACCTGAAATGACATATGATTCATTTTTTTCCATAGGCTAATACCTCATAAATTTTTAAAGAACTTTAAAGAATTTTATAGAACACTGTTTCACCTAATAGAATACTATTCTGAAATAAATTTTTTGTCAAGCCTTTTATTGTTCAAAGAATTAATAGAATGTTATTTTCTTTGTAATACTTTCTATGACAGTGTTTAGCCAAGTAAGAGCTTTTCACTTGAGCTTTAAAAATACTGTCCATCTTGAGAAAAAAATCACAAAGCAGCACTTTTATAAAGCTTAGCTTGCCTTTTATATCCTTTATAATAGGGATTATAAATTATAGCTCAATAAGAATAACAACTTATGTTTACTCTTTTAGTATTTTAATGCTTGACAAAATTTGTACATGTGTGCTATTTTCTAAAAAAGAACACTGTTTTATCTATAGGAACGAAAAGAATTTCCCTTAACACGTTAACATGGCAATATTTTTTTTGTCAAAGTCTTACAAAAAATGGAGATGCGTATGTCTAAGTCGAGATTACAAAATTTGCTAGATAAAGTACCACACCCTGTAGCACTAGTTGTGATTTTTGGTATGATTGGTATTATACTCACATGGCTCATACCAAGTGGTGAATACCAAAGAGCAATAAACCCAACTAATAACATCAACATGGTTGTTGCAGGTTCGTTTAAATACCTTCCTGAATCACATCCACAAGATTTACTTGCTTTTCTTTTTTCTTTCTGGAACGGCTTGTTTGCTTCAAATGCCTTCACAGTTTACCTATTCCTTATTGGTGGCGCAATGAGTATTATTGCTGCTACTGGCGCTATTGATGCTATCGTGTATAAAGCACACGATCTTTCAGAAAAGCATAAAGGCGTTGATCTTATTTTTATAGCCGCTCTTGCTGCCTTCTTTGGCTTTTGTGGCTCTACCTTTGGTATGAGTGGTGAAACATTAATTTTCATGCCTATATTGGTTGTTCTTTGTAGAAGTTTTGGACTCGATGCTATTGTTGCTGTCGCCATGTCTACTACTATGGCCAACCTTGGTTATGCTTGTGCTACAACTAATGCTTTCAGCTTAGGTATTGCACAGGGTATTGCTGAGCTTCCACTTTTATCAGGTATTGAGTTCAGAGTAGTTTGGGCTTTATTCTCTATGACTGTTACCATTTGCTATATCTTACGTTATTGTAAAAAAATCAAAAAGAATCCAGAAGAAAGTCTTGTTGCTGACATAGATTATTCTGAATTTGCATCTATCAAAGACAGCGAACAAAAAGTAAGCTTCACGCTTCCTAGAATATTGTCTTTATTAGCTTTATTAGGAGCTATTGGCGGCGTTGTTTACGGTGCTGTTGTACACCAATTTGGCTTTAAGCAAATGAGTACATTATTCGTAGCTGCTGCATTTGTTTGTATCATTATCAATAGAATGTCTATGAACGATGCTGCCCTTGCTTTTTCAAAGGGTGCTGCAACAATGGTTGTTCCTATCTTATTACTCGGCTTTGCGCGTTCCTTCCTCATGATTATGCAAGACGGTATGATTGTTGATACTATCGTTAACTCTCTTGCTAGCTTACTTGAAGGCTTACCAAAGACACTTACTGTTGGTGCTATGGTAATATTCCAAGGTATCTTGAATATCTTTATTCCTGCTGCATCAGGGCAGGCTGCTATCACAATGCCTCTTATTGTTCCTCTTTCAGACTTACTTGAAATCAACAGACAAGTTGCTGTTTTTGCCTTCCAAATCGGTGATGGTGTTGGTAATATCATTATTCCTACCTTCGGTACAATCATGGCTTCTATTGCTATTGGTAAGATTCCATACGGTAGATGGTTCTCCTTTGCACTTCCATTAGTTGGCATTCAATACGCACTTGGTATTTGTGCTGCTATTATAGCTCAATTGATCAATTACGGTCCATTCTAAAAACTCTTTCTATTGGTTCGAATTAAATCAATAATTACATGGCAAGGTTTGAAATATTCAAGCCTTGCCTCATTTGTATTTAACCCAAATTTTTATCTTTGTGCAAATCTTGGAGCAAATTATGTTTACAAAAGCAAAACATTTACCAACAAAATCAATCGTTTTTATGTGGTGCTCACTGGTGTTTGCCTACTTTCTTAATTATTTTTATTCTCTCAACACAGCTATACTACAGCCCTATCTTATTGAAGAATTTAACACCGACATTCTCACTGTTACAAATATCGGCTCTATGTATTTTTACACTTACCTTCTTATGCAAATACCTACAGGTATAGTTGTAGATAAATTTGGTGTGAGAAAAGTAGCTACAATTGCATGTTTAACAACAGCTATAGGCACATGCTTATTTGCATTTTCCTCATCTATAGAGTTATTATACATAGGTCGAGCTATGGCTGGAATTGGAAATTCCGTTGTGTTTTTGTGTATTATTAAATTTCAGCTTTGGTGGATTCCGCATCGCATTATTATGACACTCACCGGTATAGCATGCTTTATAGGCATGATGGGCGGTCTTTTTGCTCAAGTTCCTCTTGTTTTTCTTGTAGAGCTACTTGGCTGGCGTATGGGACTTGTTGTCATCGCGGCTTTATCCTTTCTCAATGCTTTTATGACTTTTTTTATTGTTGACAAAGAAAAAGATGTGAATAACGAAAAAAACAATTATGCACAAGAAAAAGAAGTCCAACTCAAAGACGCAATTCTCTCTATATTTAAAAACAAGCATATGATACCGCCAATTATCTTTAATGCCGTTTTTTCAGGTTCTTATATCTTGCTTATCGGCTATTATGGCATAGGTTGGCTTGAGCAAGTATATGCCTATGATAGCTATGAAGCTTCAAGTATTATAAGTTTAGGTGTGTTAGGCTCATCTATAGCCAGCATTCTTATAGGTTATTGGGCTGACAAGATAAATAGCAGGAAAATTCCCGTTATTTTTTGCGGTTTTATCTATGTTTTAACATGGGCTGTCTTTGTTTTTTATGCAGGGAATTTATCACACAATCTCTTGCTTATATTAATTTTTGTACTTGGCTTTTTTAGCTCTGCATACATTATCTGCTGGATATGTGTGCAAAAAGCAAATCCAGAAAGTTATAGCGCGCTTGCTGTTTCTATCTATAATATGGGTAGTTATTTAGGCCCTATTGCACTGCCTTTATTATTTGCCTATGTTTTTGATAATGCGTCTTCAACAGATGTAAGCACGAATTATCAAAATTCTTTTATATATATATTTATTATTGTCGTGCTTGGCTATCTCTCGTGCTTTGTGCTTAAAGACGATAACAATTCATAGGATTTTTATTATTGCCTTCGGCGACTTTGTGCGCAAATCCTCACGCAGAGATAATCTCCCGTGGAAAATGCGGTTTTCACTTCGCTCGCGAGAGATAATCATTAAAGCCCTTATTCACCTTTGTTCACTGTTTTAGTATGTTTCATACCTTGAACAGCTTCGCTTATTCTGCGTATGCTCCTTGTTTATGAAATATTTACCACAAAACAGCCTTTCACTTCATATGAAAACGCTTACAA
>CAYJHE010000012.1:0-5714 GCA_964369675.1 uncultured Desulfovibrionaceae bacterium
AGCTCCAAAGCGTAAACCATCGTTAGCTGGAGGAGTAGGTGCAGGACCAGCCGCTGGCATGAGACTTTCGTCAAGAGCAGCAAAGAATACTTCGCCTTCTACAAGACCGTCTACGAGCATAAAATCAGGTATGTTTTCAGCATCATAAGTTGTGTAGAAGTTTTCTAAGACAATCTTTGTTCCTTTATCATCAAAAGAAATTTCTAAATTTTCGTCAATTTTTTCAAATATTACTTCTGACGTATCAAAAGGCATATTTAATATATCAATAGTGTCATCAATAACAATTCTTACTTGTTCACCTTCTTGCGGTATATTTAATACTAAATCTGCCATGATATTGTCCTCATTTAATTTATATATTTGAAGTAAAGCTTATAATTGTCAACGAATTTGATACTAAAAATATAAACATTTGTTTATAAAGGTGTTATGAAATTTTATTTTAAAAATATGAAAAATAAAGACATTTTTACGGTAAGTTGCCTGTCTTAAAGCCCTTTTATAGATTATTACTAATAGAGCAAAATGTCAAGCGTGGACAGTAAAAAATTAATATAAATTTTGAATAATAAATCTAGAATTCCATAATAATCAAAAAATGTTTGATTAAAAAAATATATTTTGTTATATAGTTATTTAGGAATTATTTTATAAAATTTATATTATTGAGATATATCTCTTTTAAGGAAAAAATATGAAACTTTTTGGAACTGACGGGATGCGTGGCAGGGTAAATACATATCCTTTGACTGTAGATATGGCTTTAAGAGTAGGCATGGCAGCAGGTTCACTATTTCGCTCAAAGCATAGCAAGCATAGAGTCATTATTGGTAAAGATACAAGACTTTCTTGTTATATGCTCGAATCAGCTCTTACAGCTGGACTTTGCGCTTCAGGCATGAATGTGTATCAAGTAGGGCCATTGCCAACACCAGCTATCGCTTTTCTTACAAGAAATATGCGTGCTGATTTTGGTATTGTTATTTCTGCTTCTCATAATCAGTTTGATGATAATGGCATTAAATTTTTTGACAATGAAGGTTATAAACTTTCTGATGAAATTGAAGATAAAATTTCTGAAATTGCTCTTGATTTGAATTATAAATGGAATTATCCAAAAGCTGATAAACTTGGCAGAGCTTATAAAATAGTAGATGCCTTGGGAAGGTATATTGTTTATCTAAAAAATTCATTTCCAGAACACCTTAGTCTGTCTGGCTTGCGTATTGTTATAGATTGTGCAAATGGGGCAAGCTATAAGGTCGCACCTTTAGCTTTAGAAGAGTTAGGTGCTGAGGTTTTTAAATTTTCAACTGAACCAAATGGGACAAATATTAATAGCCAGTGTGGTTCTCTTTATCCTCAATTAATTCAAAAGAAAGTTCTGGAGCTGCGTGCTGATATTGGTATTGCGCTTGATGGTGATGCGGATAGGGTTATACTGGTTGATGAAAAGGGTAATATTATAGATGGTGATCAAATCATGGCAGTTTGTGCTGATGATTTAATGAAAAAAAAGCAACTTAGTAATAATCTTTTAATTTCAACTGTTATGTCAAATATGGCTTTAGAAGTTTTTATGAATGAACGCAAAGGACAACTTATAAGAACAGATGTTGGCGATAGATATGTTGTTGCAGCTATGAGAGAAAATAATGCGTGTTTTGGCGGAGAACAGTCAGGGCATCTTGTTTTTCATAAATACTCTACAACTGGAGATGGCTTGTTAGCCGCATTACAAATTTTATGTATTATGAAGGAGCAAGAAAAAACTCTTTCAGAAATTTCAAACTTGCTGACTTTATTTCCTCAAAAACTAGTTAATATTGCAATCACAAATAAAATTCCCTTTGAAGAGTGCCCTAATGTTGTACAAACACTTGACTATGCAAATAAACAACTTAAAAATAAAGGGCGTGTACTTTTGCGCTACTCTGGAACAGAGCCTCTTGCAAGAGTGATGGTTGAAGGTGAAAACACCACACAAATAAAAGAGCTTGCCCTCAGTTTAGCAGATGCAATAAAACTTGACACGAAATAGATTTTTCAATTCTATTTTAATACATAAAAAAAGCTTAATGTCTATACACTAAAGTGTAATAACATTAAGCTTTTTCTTATTAACTAGACTTTACTTATAGTAAAAACTATTGATTTTCAGCAATTATTTCTTTTGCTTTTTCAAGTTCTGCAAAATTTCCTAATTCAACAGCTTTTTCTAAAGCCAAAAGGGCATCTTTTTTCTTTTTATCAGCTAATAAAGCCAAACCTTGACGATAGTATAATAAACCTGAAGTAGGATTTGCCTTTAATCCACCTTCAATAACATTTAAAGCTTCATCAACTTGATTATTTTTTATGAGGGTATAGGCATAGGTGTCGATAACATTAATGTTTTCAGGTGCTTGGCTATATACTTGAGCTGCGAGTTCAACAGCTCGCGCAACATTCTTACCTTCATCTGCAAGAGCCATTGCTAAATTGTTATAGTTAGCAGTATTTTGAGGGTATAGTTCTAAAATTCTTTCAAAAGATGTTATAGCTTCTTTAAATTTTCCTTGCTTATGAAATGCATAGCCTTGTCCGCTTATAGCAGCTAAATTATCAGGGCTAGCTAAAAGAGAAGTGCGGAAATAAGAAAGAGCTTTATCGTAATCTTCGTTACGCAAGCAAAGATTTGCTAATTGTATTAAAAGTTCAGAAGATGATAGTTTAGTGTAAGCGCTATTTAAAGTTTTGAAAGCTTCATCAAAGTTGTCTTCACCTTCAAGTGCAAAAGCTTTTAACACATAACCATCAGGTGAATCTGGGAAAGTACTAATCATAAGTTCTGCTTCTGTTTTAGCATCTTTATAATTCTTTACTGAGAGATAAAGGCGAAATCTACCAGCTATAGCTTCAGCTGTATTTTTGATTTCTTCAACATTATAAACATCTATTGCTTTTTGCAGATTATCTTGTTCTACATAAAAAGATGTAAGCATAGAGCGAACTGGTGCTATAGGAAGAGCTTTCAGTTTATCTGTAAGGTATTTTTCTGCTTTTGCTGCATCATTATTATTTAAAGCTCTACGCACTAATGAAATAAGAGCTCTTTCTGAATTAAGGGCATTAGCTTGTTCAAGTTTTGCAGTTGCTTCATCACTTCTTTGCAAATTATCTAAGAGTAAAGAGCTTGTAACAAGGAAATTAGCATCATTAGGGTTTGCTTTAAGGTATGTTTCACAAAGTTTTAATGCTTTTTCATTTTCACCTTGTGCCATAAAGATATTGAGAAGTATGTCTATTGCAGGCATAAAGGAGGGGTTTATTTCTAATGCTTTTTCTAAAGCTGCAATTGCTTCTTCATTTTGTTGTTGAGCTAGTAACACATTTGATTTCATAACAAGAAGAAAAGATTGTTCAGGTTGATTTCGTAATCCTTCTTCAACAAGTTCTGCTGCTTTTTTATAATCGCTGTTCTTCATATAGTAATTGAAGAGAGAAATTCTTTCAGCATCGCTAGCCGGATTTTCTTGCAGCTTACTTTGAAGTAAGTTAACTGCTTCTTCATCCTTGCCTTGTTCAAACAAGATATTTGAACTTGAAACAGTAGCTTGGGAGAAATTTGGATTAATTTTTAATGCTTTATCATAGGTAATAAGTGCTTCATCATATTCACCTAAGGCACTTTGAATTTTAGCTAAAATATTATAGGCATTTAGGTAATTAGGGTTAGCTTCAACAAGGCGTTCAGCTTCATACTTTGCTTCAGGAAGTCTTTTTTGCTCGAACAAAATTTGCGCAGTGAGCTGAAGAGCAGCGGTATTTGTTGGAAAAACATCAAGAATACGCCTTAAGCTACTTAATGCAGTTTCAGAATTATTTATATTATGCAAGGAAAGAGCTAAATTATATAAACTGTCTACTGAAGGAGCATCTTGCACTACTTGTTGGAAAATTTCTGCTGAAGTATTGTAATCCTTTTCTTGAATTGCAATTGAGCCTGCTACCATGCGTTCATAAATGTTTGATTTAAATTTAACACTCATTTCACTATAGATTTTTTTTACTTCATCAAGTTTTCCTTGCCCAAGAAGAAGCTTTGCAAGTGAATAGTAAGAAGCTGCACTATTAGGTTGTAATGAAATAATTTTTCTATAATCATTTTCTGCAGATTCAAAATCTCTTTTGTCTTCAGCTGAAAGAGCGCGTAGTTGAATGAGGTTAACATTGTCTGGTTTTTTTTCAAGTGTAGAATTAATAAGTGCAAGAGCTTCTTCAGAGCGTTGTTGCGACAAATAAAGGCTAGAAAGATTTACAGCAGCATTTGTATTTGTAGAATCGAGATTTAAAGCTTCTTTATATGCTTTTTCTGCTTCATCTAGTCTATTTAAAAATCTAAGATTAGAGCCTGATAATTCACGAGTTTGAGAAGTAGGCTCTTGTAATTTTTCAATTATTTCTAAATATTCTAAAGCTTGTTGTGCGCCATTTGTATTTGTATAAAAATGTACAGCAGTCATAAGAATTGGAATATTTGTAGGTGCTTGAATCAAGCATTTTTCTAATTCAGTTTCAGCTTGAGGTCTTTTATTTGCTTGTATATATGCTTTTACAAGGTCATGCCTTAATTCAATATTATTAGAATCCTTCTCAAGCGCATTTCTAAAGAAAACAATAGCGCCATTAGGATTTCCTTCTTGCATAAGTTGCTGACCTTCTGCTCTAAATTCTTCAACACTATCGCCTCCGCAGGCAGTTAAATTAAGCATGCTGCAGAGTATCAAGGTAGAAAAAATATATTTTCTTGGTAAAGAAAAAGGCTTAAAATTAAACATAAATAATCTCCGTTAAAAAAATAGAAAAGAAGAAATTGTCATTTTTAAATTCGCACAAAAACTTCTCTGGTTTTTTTTTGATTTAAATTGGGAATAATATGGCTATATAAAGAGTAAAAACCACAAAATAAGAGAAATATAAGGTTTTTAGCAGAAATTATAGCGTATTATTAAAATGGAATATAAAAAAGAATATAAACTAGCTTTATGCGCTAATATGTTTGAGAACATAACAGAAAATGCTTAAAATTGCAATAAAAAAATTGTAGAGAGAAATTGTGATAGAAAGCCATCTAAATGAGGGATTTTATTTTTTTGCAAAATGCTATAACAAAAAAAAGTCACCAATCTTTTATAAGGATTGATGACTTTTATAAAGTTTAGTATATAAGATTATGCAGCTTTGTTACGACGGCGTTTGATTGCGCCAAGTCCTGCTAAGCCTAAACCTGTAAGAAGCAATGTTGCTGGTTCTGGTGTTGGAGCTGTTTCAGTATCAGTTGTAGCTGTAACAGAGAAGCTTCCAGAAAGAATGAATAAGCTTTCACCATCAATTTGGGTTTTATCGCTTTCAATTACATTACTATCGCTGCCTAAGACATAATCTTCAAAAATGTGAGCTCTTGTGTCTTCATTGATAATCCAATAAGAATTACCTTGATCATCAAGCTCTAAAGATTTACCATCTATATGTAAACCCATGCCAGTGATGCCGTATTCATAACCATTATAAGAAACTGAACCACCGCCTGTTGTTGATGTTTCGTTTGTATTATAATATACATATGAATTAATGCCATCGCTGTATGCGTATAACTTTACAGCATATTCTGAAACTGAAAATGAGACTGGCCCGTCAACTGCTGATGCAGAATAAGAAAATGATAATGT
>CAYJHE010000012.1:5814-25195 GCA_964369675.1 uncultured Desulfovibrionaceae bacterium
CTGAAAATGAGACTGGCCCGTCAACTGCTGATGCAGAATAAGAAAATGATAATGTGCCTATTAGTTCAGGACCCATGACATTTGTTTCATAGAACATTGTTGATTGTGTAAAGAAGTCAAAGTAACCTGCAGGAGAAGCAGAACCATTATATGTCTTACTATCTGTTGTATTATCAGTAGGAAGTTGCATGGTTCCAGACTTGCTATCTTCTACTGGTGCAAGGAGCATTTGATTAAAATAATTACCTGAATACCAACCTGTTATAGGTGCTTCGTATTCTTCAGTAGCGAGAGTAAACTTTACATCACCGTAAGTATATGTCCAATCTTGTAATAGACTAGCACTAGCTTGTGTAGCGCCTACAGTTAAAAACAAAGTACATGCTAGGGTAGAGAAAAGTTTTTTTGCGTTCATATTTTTTTCCTTGTAATAGTCAAAGTTTATTATTCATTTACGATAATGCAAAAATCATACCTTTTGTAAGAGATTGAAATAAAAGATTTTAAAATTTGTAGCAAATAAAGAGTGTAAAGAAATTCGACAGTGAAGTCGGAAAAACTTACAAATGCAAGAGGGCATAGAATAGGCTTTGCATTTTGTGAATAATTAAATCTACTAATGAAAAACAAAAAAAAGCCATTGTCTTTTTATCAAGGACAATGGCTTTTGTAAATGTTTTTCTAAGTTTATGCAGCTTTGTTACGACGGCGTTTGATTGCGCCAAGTCCTGCTAAGCCTAAACCTGTAAGAAGCAATGTTGCTGGTTCTGGTGTTGGAGCTGTTTCAGTATCAGTTGTAGCTGTAACAGAGAAGCTTCCAGAAAGAATGAATAAGCTTTCACCATCAATTTGGGTTTTATCGCTTTCAATTACATTACTATCGCTGCCTAAGACATAATCTTCAAAAATGTGAGCTCTTGTGTCTTCATTGATAATCCAATAAGAATTACCTTGATCATCAAGCTCTAAAGATTTACCATCTATATGTAAACCCATGCCAGTGATGCCGTATTCATAACCATTATAAGAAACTGAACCACCGCCTGTTGTTGATGTTTCGTTTGTATTATAATATACATATGAATTAATGCCATCGCTGTATGCGTATAACTTTACAGCATATTCTGAAACTGAAAATGAGACTGGCCCGTCAACTGCTGATGCAGAATAAGAAAATGATAATGTTCCTATATATTCAGGGCCTGAAGGGTCTGAAAGTTCCTCCATAGTTGATTGTGAAAAGAAATCAAAGTAACCAGCAGGAGAAGCAGAACCACTATATACTGAGCTGCTAGAAGTATTATCAGCAGGAAGTTGCATGGTTCCAGAAGCTCTATCTGTGTCTATTGGTGCATAGCCCATAGTATTCCAATAGTTGCCTGATTGCCAGCCTGTTGTTTCAGGATTAGCAGATGTAAACCATACTTCACCGTATGAATAGGTCCAATCTTGTAAGAGACTAGCACTAGCTTGCGTAGCACCTACAGTAAAAAACAAAGCACATGCTAAAGTAGCAAAAAGTTTTTTAGCGTTCATATTTTTCTCCTTGTAATAGTCAAAGTATATTCTTCATATGATTTATAGCAAAAAATATGCCATTTATAAGGTCTTAAAATAAATAGATTTTTATATTTCTAGTAAACGAAGAGTGTAAAGAAGTCCGACAATGCAGTCGGAAAAACTTACAAGAGTAAAAGGGCATAGAATAGGTTTTGCATTTTATAGAGGATTAAATCTGCAGATAAATAAACCAAAAAAGCCACCGCCTTTGATAAAAAGACAATGGCTTTTGTAAATGTTTTTCTAAGTTTATGCAGCTTTGTTACGACGGCGTTTGAGTGCGCCAAGTCCTGCTAAGCCTAAACCAGAGAGAATTAATGTTGCTGGTTCTGGAGTTGGTGCTGGTGGTGGTGAAACATTCTCAGCTACAACTGAAAATATACCAGTGATAGTATATGCACCTTCTGTTTCTTTTTCTCCTAAGCTAACATTATTGTCTCCACCTACAACATAACTATTATACTTGTTGTTCATAGTGTCTTCATTGATAGCCCAGCCACTGTATAATGCTGTATCAGTGCCTTCACCTGGTATGGAAACAAGAGCTCTATTATCAACAAATAAACCTACACCTGTTATACCATATTTATATCCATCTATAGTAAGAGCAGTTGCGCCTTGTGTTGCAACATCAGAATTTTTATAGTAGACATAAGACACGCCATCTCTTGCAAAAGTGTATAGAGGGATTGTGTAAATAACATCCATGTGTGCTTCTTTAATATTTGTACCAAACTCATCAACTGCATTTACATTATATTTAAACACAAGATTTCCAACAAAAAAGGCTTCTGTATCTGTAGCTGCATTTTCTGCTGTAGTTGCTTGGTTTAGAAGTGTGGTATGGTCAGAACTATCTGAAGGTTTAGTATCAGAAAAGGTAAAGTCACCAGAACTGCCACCGTTTGGATCTAATGTAATGTTGTAAAGACCAGAATCAAATGAAGTTGCTGCGTCAGTACCTGCAAATTCTACAGATGATAGTTCGTATTTCCAGTTTTCTAAAAGTGCTGCATGAGCGCTTGTTGCTCCTACTGTAAGAATAAAACCACATGCTAGAGATGTAATTATTTTTTTGATAGTCATAGTGTAGCTCCTTTTTGTTTATAGAACTATTAAATTTATTGCAATTTTCATGCCAAATTGGCAAATTCGCTGTTTGAGACTAATCAATATATAATTTATAAAGATAATGTAAAGAAGTCCGACAGTGTGGTCGGAATTGTTTACAGCTGTTTCTCCTTATAAAATTTCTATGATATGAGACTCTTTTGCATAAAAAAAGCCATCGTCTTTTTATCAAGAACAATGGCTTTGGTAAATATATTTTACAAGTTTATGCAGCTTTATTGCGGCGGCGTTTGAGTGCGCCAAGTCCTGCTAAACCTAAACCAGTAAGAAGTAATGTTGCTGGTTCAGGAGTTGGTGCTGGATCTTCTTCAAGACTTGTTGCTGTCATTGAAAAGTTACCTGTTAATTCAAAAACACCGTCTGTTCCAATTGTATCAGAATTAACTGCCCAGCCGCTATAGAGATCAAAACTTTCAGTAAAATATGACTCCATTGCATTGCCGTTTACAGACATATTAATTGCTGATGCAGAATATAAATAACCATCATGGTTAAGTGTACTAGGAGTAGTTGCCCTAATGCCAAATACGTCATAGTAGACATAGGCTGTGTTATTAGCAAAATATGTATATAATGGAATTACATAATTTATTTGCATTTGAAGGTTAGGATTTTGAGCAGTAGTAATAGTGTATCTAAAAGTCAAATCAGCTAGTTTAGTACCGGCTACATCATTTGTATCGCTTGGTATATCGCTTAAACCAGTATTCTGATTCAAATAGGTATCTTCTGAAGAGCTTGCAGTGAGATTGCTTTCACTAAAGGTTAATGTACCAGTAGAAGTTTCACCTGGCTCCATAGTCATAGAATATAAACCAGAATCAAAAAAGATAGCAGCTGAGCCATTGTTATTTGGAAATGTGAGAACATTGTTTGAAAAATTTGTTAAAGAACTAGAAAGCGTATAAGTCCAGTCAGTTAGTAAAGTTGAATAAGCATTTGTTGCTCCTGCTATGAGAAAGATACCACAAGCTAGAGTTGCAACTATTTTTTTTATTGCCATATCAAGCTCCTTTTTTTGTGCTTATTTAAATAAATGATTTTAAGCAATTTGCATGCCAATCATGAAAATCTAAGCATAGAGCGAAAATATATTTTTAAATATATAAATAGTGTAAAAAAAACCGACAGTGAAGTCGGCTTTCTTTACAAATGTTATTAAGAGATATAGTTTTTTTTAAACAAATTTCTATTACAGATTTCTCTTATTTTATTTGTGTAGCACAGAAAAACAAGTTTCAGAATAATAATAGATTATTTGAGTTTTGCATAATTTATGTCATGGTGTTTTAATATTTCTTTTACAGAACCTGACCAAACACCTGAGCCGAAGGTTGTAATAATAATTTCATCAGTATTTCGTGGATTGAAGGTTATGCTTTGCGCACTTGAAAAAGGAAATTCTTTACACCAAAGCCATCTTCTTCCACCATCAGCACTGAAAAAGAGCCCATGTCTCGTGCCACCAGCAAATATTATATCAGTTTTATCGGGATGAACAACAAGAGACTGCCAGTGTTCATATGTTCTTTGAAAGCCTCTCAGTCTGGCTATATCTTTGTCTTTTAAAATATGCCACCATCTTTTTCCGCCGTCTTTTGTGTAATAGATTCCACCTGCATTAGTAAATCCTTGGGGGGTTGCAGAGGCGACATATATTCCATTAGGGTCAGTTGGGTGAAAAGCTATTGCATTAGCCCAGTGCCCGAGAGTTGATTCTTTACTTATGTGTTCCCACGTTTTTCCCTTGTCCTTAGAGCGCCAAACACCGCCTTCTTCCTTTATAAAGTAATTAGGGTCAGGTGCTCTTAAACCTGTAATAAGAGCATATAAATCACCTGTTTTTGGGTGGAATTTCAACTTATAAATATGTCTGTTATAGCCACCTGGTTGCCCTTCAGTTAATGCCCATGTTTTTCCCTCATCGTAAGAAACATACACACCTGAATAATCGTATTCTTCGTGTTCACCAAAAATTGAGGCATAAAGTGTTCTTTTTTCAGGCGATGAGGCTGGGTCAATGGCAATACTAGTAGCAACCTGATCAGGAAGTCCCTTTTTTGATTTTCTATTATAAGGCACTTCCCATGTTTTCCCATAATCTGTTGAAACAACAAGCCCACCTTTATTATATTCAACACCAGGAGAGATAAGTGAGACAGAAAGGAAGTGCGGAATATCGTGTAGAGTGCTAGTTGCAGCATAAATTTTTCCTGGAATATCAGGATCAAAGGCAAGGTCGTAAAAGGTGTTTGTCCACGGTGAACCTGTGCCTGACCAAGCCCAAGTTTCGCCTTTATCTACAGAACGAGCAAAGGCAATATCAGTATAGGCAATATATTCTCTGTTTTCATCAAAGGGGTCAAAATAGTAACCCCAGACAGAGGTCACTTCAAGGCCTACACTTTTATTGCGTGGAGTGCTATCTCCATCAATTGGGGGTAAGGTTTCAGAAAAGAAGATTTCCCATGTATCACCGCCATTTCTTGAAATAAAAAGCTCTCCTTGTGTTGAAAGCATCAGCAAGTTAGGATCAAATGGAGAAACATCAAGTCCTAGTATAGAATAAGACCAATGAAGATCTGTTTGCATCCATGATTGTTCAACATTTATTTCTTGCCAAAAAGTTTCTTGCTCAGAATGCATGATGAAAGTTGTATCCCATGTTTTTCCAGCGTCTAAAGTGCGTATCAAGTTTGGTCTATCAGCTTTAAGTCCAGGATTGTCTTCAGCTGCATACACAATTTGAGATTGACCTTGAGGAATAAGAATTTTAAATATGCGTCTATAATCTTTTGTTTTTGAGTTCCATGTTTTTCCTAAATCATGAGAAGATAAAATGCCTTGTTCATCAACAGCAATATATAAAAGCATTTTTCCATTTTCATCTATAGTGCCGTCAAAAGCAGTAACTTTACCTGGCAAAGACGTTTTTCCCCAAGTCTTGCCATTGTCTTTGCTCATAGCTAGAGTATCATGGTTTTCGATGTAAAAAATAGTATTTTCTAGACCTTTAAAAAAGTAGTTTGGCTTATCTGAAATTTTTTCCCATGTATGACCGTTTCCATCCCACATTCCAAAATCTGTACTTACTAAAAAGCGAGTACCTTCATTATTCATAGGATAAAATGCTCGTATGTATGTATGGCGTCTATCTTTATCGTCAACTCGCTTCTCTTTTAGCCAAGGGGATTCAGGAATATTTTTCCATGTTTTGCCTTCGTCTTCACTCATTGTCAGTTGTTGTCGCGCATTGCTAATCCAAAGAATTTTATTTTTTGATAAAAACACAGGAGGGTTAGCAAAGTGTGCTTCTCTTGGTGCTCTAGTCCAATTGAGCATTATCCAGCTTTTACCTGCATCTTCGCTTCTATAAACTCCGCCCATGTCACAAACTGTGAAATAGAGATTCTCATTATAAGGTGAAAAAACAGGATTAAAAAAACCACCGCCTCCACCAATGCCGCGATTTTTAAAAAGAGCTTCTCCACTTCCTGCATACACAGAAGAAGAGTATAAAGCTTGTGTGAAGCAAGTGAAAATTATGAGAAAAAGTAGGAGACTTAATTGTGAACTACATTTTTTTAAAATAGTATTTTTATAGTCGCTTAAAGTAGCGGGGGTTTTCATTATGCACTCCATTCTTATAAAGAAATCTTATGTTTTTTCAATAAATCATAAAAGGTAGGACGACTTATTCCTAAAAGTTGGGCTGCTTGCATGATATTTCCTGAATGTTGCTGCAAAGCATTGAGAAGCATCTTTTTTTCAATGGTGTTTCGTGCATCTTGTAGTGATGCATAATTTAAAAGTTGCTCGTCTTCATTTTGATTGTCAGGGCTTGTTTCTGCACTAAAGTCAAGTGCTTCAGCTTGAATGAGAGGATTATCAGAAAAAATAACTACTTGTCTGATTTTATTTTCAAGTTGTCTAATATTCCCAGGCCATGAATAATTAAGCAAAGCTTTTTCTGCCAAAGGGTGAAAACCTTTTATAGTTCCAGCTTTATCGTATTTTTTAATAAAGTGCTCTGCCAAGAAAAGAATGTCTTCACCTCTTTCGCGTAAAGGAGGTAAGGAAACTTTTATCACGCCTAAGCGATAGTAAAGGTCTTCACGAAATTCTCCGCTTTTCGTCATGTCTAATAAGTTACGATTTGTTGCTGCAATGATACGCACATTAATTTCAATATCTTGCCTACCACCCACTCTTTGAAAAGTCATTTCTTGAAGAAAGCGCAAAAGCTTTACTTGTAAAGAAAGGGGGAGTTCACCAATTTCGTCTAAAAATAGAGTTCCATTATGAGCAAATTCAACTTTTCCTTGCACTCTTTGCGTAGCACCTGTAAAAGCGCCTTTTTCATGTCCGAAAAATTCAGCTTCCAATAAATGCTCTGGAATTGCACCGCAATTAACAGTTACAAGTGAACCCTCGTTACGCGAGCTTATTTGATGAACAGCTTTTGCAATAAGTTCTTTACCTGTGCCTGATTCACCTTCAATAAGAACTGGGGCATCAGAAAGCGCTATTCTTTCAAGATTATTAAGAATTTCTATCATTTTTGAATCTTGAGTGATTATTCCGTAGCTATCTTGTTGCTGTTCTTTTACTTTTTGAGAAGGTTTTTGACTTAATTCATAAAGAAAGAAAGCACGGCGAACAATAATCTTTAATTCTTCAAGATCAATTGGTTTGCGGCAAAAATCATAAGCACCATTTCTAATGGCATTCTGAGCATTATTTTCATCGTGGTGCCCTGTGATGACAATAACTTTACACAGAGGGTTTTTAACTAGTAATTCATCAAGGCAACGAAAACCTTCAGTATTACCTTCTGCATCAGGAGGAAGGCCAAGGTCAAGAGTAACTACTTGGGGTTCGTGTTTTTTTTGAAGTTTCAAAGCTTCTTCAACATTTTGAGCTTGAACTACTGTGTATTCTTCAGTAGAAAATCCCCAAAAAAGTTGCTTTAGTATATCTGGATTATCATCAATTATTAATAAAGTTTTTTTCACGGGTAGCATCCTTAGATGTAGTTAGAAAGTAGTTATTTCTTCTCTTGTGTATTTTCAAAACGTATGGTGAATGTACAGCCTTCTCCTGCTTTACTATCAACAGAGATTTTAGCGCCGTGAGCTTCTACAATTTTACGACAATGAAAAAGCCCAATTCCCATACCGCGTGGCTTAGTTGTGTTAAAAGGCTTAAATACGCCTGCCTCAATAACTTTAGGGTCAAGGCCACCAGCTTTATCTATAACTTGGAAAAAAGGTACGCCATTGTCTTCGCCAGTAAGCACAGTAATCGCTTTATTATTTCCGGCTTCAAGAGCATTGAGATAAAGATTCAAGAAAACTTTTCCAATCTGCTCACTGTCGATTATAAGATGTGGGTTTTCGCCCTTAAATTCAATAGGTGCATGCGGAATTTGCGTTGCAATTTTTTTTGCAAGGTCTTGTAAGTAGGTGTTTTCTAACTCTAAAGTCTCAGCATCTGGGAAATGTGCTAATTGACTGATAAGTCTTTTCATATTTCCTACAGTGCTTGAAAGTGTTTCTAGCATATCTTCTTGAAAAGCAGGTTTTTTAATAAAATTGCGTGCATTATTTGTGAGCAGAGAAAGAGCATACACTTGATTTTTTAAATCGTGCAAAACAAATGTCCCTAACTTATCAATTGCTTTAATCTCTCTTGATAAAGCCATAAGCTCACTTACACGGAAGCTTTTTGCTGAAAGCCCTATTTGACGCCCCATAGCTTCCATGAGTTCAAAGTCTTCATTGTCGTATTTTTCCTTACCATTTATCGGTGCGCCTAATAGTAATAAACCTTCAGGTGTATCAGCGGCATGTATAGGTAAAACTATGTCAATTTGTTTTCGCATCAAAGACAGAACAGTATAAGATGATAGAGATAATGCTTCTTCGTCTTTAATAGAGTAAGGTCTAGGTTCATATTTTATTACTTTTAAAAAATCTTCATCCATAAACAGAACTTCAGAAGGTTTATCTATTTCATAATAAAAGCTTTGTCCCATTGAATTAGGATATTCAACATCTACAGGTATATAGACAGCGCCAAGACGACCAAAAGTCTCACAAAAACTCATAAGTGAAGAATTTATGAAGGAATTATAGTCGGTTGCATGTGAGAGGTCTTTGCTAAATTGCATCCATTGTGCACGATAGTCGTATTTTTCATTATAGAAGTTTCTTTGTATCCAAATGGCTAATGCTCTTCTTAGTTTTTGAGAAAAAATGGTTGTAATAGCAACACATAGAATAACAATAGCAGCAATTATAAAAATATTTTGGGTAAAGTTTCCTCCAAATACTCTTGTGCCTTCTCTCGCAATACCAATTCCTATGAAGTATAAACCTGCAAAAATTGCTAAAAAAGAACGAAAAACGACTTTGCGTGAAATAAAAACTTCATTGCTGTTTCTTTGCCATTCTGCATATAAGACCATTATTAACCCAATACAAGCAGCAAGGTTTCTCCATGGGATATTTCTTATATCTATAATTTTATATAAAAGACCTTGCATTGCAAAAATCATGAGGCCAGTAAAACCAAATGCAAAGCCAAAGATAGCAAGTTTAATTTTCCATTGTTCACTGTGTTTTGTACTGCGTAAGGTGCTTTCTAAATTACCTAAAGATATTACATACATAATTGTAATATAAAGATAAAGATAGAAGCTTGTTTGCTCTAAAAATATTACTGGTTCAATAAGAAAATCAGTTTGATAGTAAAAAGCAGAAGTAGGAAGCAATAGAGCGAGTGCAAAGGCAATGAATGAAAAAGCAAAAAGATATAGTTCTGATCTTTTAAAATCTTTTACAGATTTAACTCTTGCATAGCTCACTGAAAAAAGAAGGCAAGCTGGGCAAAGAAGTATTTGTGTGTATAGGCGAAGAGAAATAAAAATATCTGCATGTTTTGGAAAAGAATAGAGTAGCTGGTCTACAAAAATATAAAAAATCAGCAGGATAATTGCAGGCATAAGAAATATTCTATCTTGACCTTTATGACGATACCAAACAGTCCCTAGAAGACCAAAAAGTAAGACAATACTGGCGAAAGTGGATAATGCAAATAACATAAAAAACCTAAAATCCTTATAGTTATGAAGGTAGATGTGCCTTAAGAAGAGGGTATGCATTTTTGAAGAAGTCTTGCATAATTTGTAATTCTTCTTCTTTATTTTCCATTGTAAGACCTATGCGAACAAAGGCTGCATCTTTACGTTTATCTGTGAGTACACCCATAAATTCTGCAATTTTCATATCAAGGTCGCTTGTGACAATTTCACCTCGCACTTGATACCAATAATAAAATGTCATATCTTGTCCTGCTTTTGTAAGAACAGCACGAACAATATTAACATTTGAGTCTAATGCATCCATATCCACATTTTCTATGCTTTTAAATTCCCAACCTCCACCTGGAAGGCAATTTTTGGGAGAGTGGATTGGGCCAGAACTTGGTGAGCCATCGTGATAGCCTATATACAAGCTAAGTGGAATGCCCTGGGAGTTTATATATGTGCGCATAAGATAGTCAGTTGGGCGCAAAATATCAAGTGTTGGAGTGTTAAAAACAGTATCCCTTATTCCATTCCATGTGCCTATTTGCTTGGACATAGTGGCGAGTTGGGGAATTTTTGGCACTACTAAATCACGAGGACTATAAACTAAACTAAGACCTAGCCCCAAAAGAAGAATTACCATAAAAAATAAAATTTTATTACGCATGATTATTTCCCTTCTTAAAAGAAATTTTCGATAAAATAAAGCCTGTGCACGCTGTAAGAATGAGCGCTACAATAAATACAACAAGGCCGGCAAAGTCGTGGAAAAAACCTTCAGCTACACTAGCACCATAATGCCTTGCCAAGACACCCGTAATAAAAACTCTTGTGATATTTGTCAATACGGCAATTGGCACAGTTGCTATAATAAGTATAGCTCTTCTCCATGTTCCTTCCAAAAGTATAAAGGCATAGGCTGTTCCTAGCGCAATGAGGCTCACCAAGGAGCGCATGCCACTACACGCTTCAACTACTTCTAAAGATACATTTGGTAAAATAATAATATTTCCTTCGCGTAATACAGGAAGACCACATACTTGCATTCCTTCGGTTGCAATAATGCTTACAAGATAACGTAAAGGTAGGGCTATAGCATCATAGACTGTTACTGGTATAGGCACCATAAAAACTAAAAAGCCAATGGGTAAAAGTAAATGATAGAAAATCTTTGTACCCAAGAAAGTAAGTGCAAGCCCTGCTAATAGTATAACAAGTGAAACGCGGCTTGTGAAAAGTTCGTGAACTGTTATCCCAAAACCAAGGGTTATTATAGCAAAAACAATCAGAAATATCCCTAAAAATGAAGGCTGTATTTCTTGTTCTTTGATTTTTGGCCAAGCTTGATAGGCAAACCATGCTGAAACAAATGGAATAAGAAAACCGTGTGAAGAATTGGGGTCAGCGTCCCAATCGGAAATCATACTTGGAACAATAGGATAATATATACCTATAAGCATGAGGATAATAAGTCCCCAAATCCAAGAATATTTTTTTAAGCTGTCTGTAATTGTCATAGTATATCTCATTGGTTAAAGGCTGTTTTTAAAAAGTCCAGATTGTTTAAATAAAGAATTATAGGCTGTTGTCGCTTTTTCTATAGACTTTTCTTTTATAATAAAAGAATGAGCTTTAGTGGCATAATTTTCTTTTAATTCTTTGTCTGTATACATTTTTTCCATTGCATTAGCTAAGGCTAAATGGTCTTTTGTTGGTATAAGAAGAATATTTTCACCCTCACGATTTATTGAAGCTATGTCACCTGCATTTGTGCTTATAACAGGAATTTTACATGCCATTGCTTCTAATATAGACATAGGAAGCCCCTCATGTGCCGATGACATTACAAAAACATCAAAACTACGCAATCTTTCTGTAATATCTAAAGCCTTTCCTGCAAGATGAACAAAGTCAGTCAAGTTTAATTCTTTTATTAAAGTCTCAAGATTTTCACGTTCTGCACCATCTCCAACAATAATTAAACGTGTCTGAGGGTGTTTTTTATGAAGCAAAGCAAAAGCTTTTAACATATTTGGATGATCCTTTTCCATGCAAAGCCTTGCCACAGTTCCAAAAACAAAAAGTGGCTTATCAGTATCAGAATTTTCCCAAGGAAGTTCAGCTACTTTGTTTGTTTCATTCTTAGGAGAAAAGAGTTCGGTATCAATACCATTTTCAATAATTTCTATGCGACTTGAAGCTATGCCTACTTCTTTTGATAAATAATCAGCTATGGGCTGACTGATACATGTAATCTTATCTATAAAAGGAGCTGTAAGCTTAATTGTTCTGCGAAGTTTTGGCATTTCTTGTAAATCAAAAACAGAATGCTCAGTATAAACTAGAGGAATGCCCGCAAGCTTAGCCGCAGGAACAATGTAGTTCAATAAATAGGCAGCATGTGTTTGAACTAAATCAACTTTATACTCGCGTAACATTTTATATAAACGCCAAATTGCTTGTATGCGCCCACAGGTATCAATGTGAACATTGAAAGTCGGAATGTTGTAAGAAGCTGCAAGTGTAGCTAAGTCTCCCTCTTCACCATAGATCGCACCAATCACACCTGAATAATGTTCTTTTTCTTTTTCAAGAATAAAAAGAGCAAGTCTTTCTGCACCACCCATATCTAATGTTGTTATAAGCTGTAGTACTGTAGGTTTTGTTAGGAGTGAACTTTTTGTCATGCTATATCCTCACACTCTCTTTAGATAAAACTTTATCATATAAATCAATAAATTGTTGAGTACGAACTTGAGGTGTAAAGTGCTGTTCTATTCTTTCTTTGCCTGCTTGCCCTAGTTTTAGACGTGTTTGTTTTGATTGTACAAGAGTTAATAATGATTCAACAAAAGCAGAAAGGTTTTCTGATGGAAAAAGCAGACCTGTAACACCGTGTTTTACAACTTCAGGTATCCCGCCAGCATCACTTGCAACAAGAGGAATTTCCATACACATTCCTTCTAATGCAGAATAAGGCATACCTTCTGTAAGCGAAGGCATTACTTGTATATCTAATAGGTTATAGTAATTTGCTACATCTGTTATATGACCTATAAAAGAGCACTTGTTTTCGATATTTAAATCTTTTGCTGAAGTCTTTAAAGCTTCTCTTTCTTGTCCATCACCAACAATTAATGCATGTAAATTTGGGTGCTGTTTTACTATTTCAGCAAAGGCTTTAAGAAAAAGAGTGAGATTTTTTTCAGGACTTAATCTTCCAAGAGTTCCAATAATAAGAGTATCGTCTGAAATATTTAATTTCTTCTTCATTTCTTCTTTAGTTATGGTTACTTGAAGATTTTCAGGGGCAATAGCATTAGGTATAACAAGGCAGCGTTTTTTTGCAAAAGGCAGCAGTCGCGAGCGTAGAGATTCGGATACAGCAACAATTTCTGTAGCTCCATGAATAAGCATATGCTCAAGAGCGTTATAACAGTGAATTTTAAAGTTTTCACTTGTCCAGCCTTCAACAACACTAATCCATGGAAGTTTTGTTTTTCGATGCAAAAGATAACATAGCATGTGACTTTTATAGCCGTGTGATTGCAGTACTTGAATATTATTTTTCTGTATAAGTTCTATCGCTTGATCTACCATGGCTAAGTCAAAAGGATTATTTTGAAAGAGCTTAGCCATTGGAACACCAGTATCTTTTATAGTACGCACAAAATCTGTTTCACTTTCGTCATTATTGATGATGTAATCAATAACTAAAGGATTGCAGGCTTCTAAAGCACCATAACGTAAGAATTGTTCTAAGCCTTTGCCAGGACCGCCTAAAATATCTGTAGCTAAAGCAATTAAAATATTTGGTTTATTCATTTGCCTGCCTCAAATTATCTTGTTTTCTTTGTAAAGCTTCTTCAATCCATGAACTTACAAGTTCAGCTTTATCGCTCCATGCTTCACCTATAAGACTTTGGTCTCTAAGCTTTTCATCTACAGGAGAGTTTAGGGCTTTTTCAATTGCTTCTATAAAAGGTAATCCTCTTTCTGCAATGTGTATGACATTTTCAAAGCGAAAAACTTCTTTCATGGGTGTAGTCACAATAGCTTTGCCTGTGGCTATATATTCTCTTAATTTTAGAGGGTTTATAGTATGGGTATGTTCATTTATTAGATATGGAATGCAGGCTATGTCAAAGTACGCTGCATAGTTTGGTAAATCTTTATAAGGTACAGCAGGTATTAGATGAAAGTTAGAAAACTTCATAAGTGGTTTTAAATCGATTACTGCCTTGCCAACACAGACAAAGTTTAAGTCTGGCTTTGTTTTGAGAATATTTTCAATAAGTTCTATATCAAATCTTTGGTCAATCAAGCCGTAAAAGCCAATAATTGGGCTTTTAATATCTCTAAGCTCTTCTGGTTTTTCTTCTTTTATTCTTGCTTTTGCAAAATGAGGAATATCAACACCATGCGTGAGAAGTTTTGTTTCTTGCTTGCCGTTTGTACGAGACTTGCAAAGTGAATCTGATACAGCAAAAACCAGATCAGATTTTTTTAATAAATCATCTTCTAAGTTTTGCACAAGTTTAGGTTGGTTCATTCCTGGCCAATGTATAAAATCGTCAACGCAATAATATGCAACTAATTTTTCATTGAGTTCGCCGAGATAGTCTGCCGCAAGTGGCTGTGTTGTAAGTAGAATAGCTTCAGTAAAACCCCATTCTTCTGCTGCTTTATTAACATTTTTTATCACATTTTTTGCATTAAATTTTCTTATAGGTGAATATATATTATAGGGAATCATAAAAGGAGATATTATTCGTAAATTTGGGTGAAGCTCTATGCTATTATTCTGTGTTTTTTTAGGATTAATCCAAGAATAAATTTTCCCAAAAGCTCGTTTTATATCATAAATGCTAAGTTCAGGAGTACGCATACCTATAGTATTGACCCATAATAATCTATTAAAGGGAAGAAAATATTCCATAATATGTTGGCAGCTAAAGGGGTGTCTTCCCCAGTCGTCAGAAAATACAATAAAATTTTTATTTTTCAACATAATACTATGTCCTACTGCTTATACAGTAAAAAGTTTACAAAATAATTTAAGCAGCAAAAAATCTCCATCTTTATACTTTTTATTAAGTATGCACCTTGTATAGTCTAAACTTCCTAAAAAAGCAATTTAAAATTAGAAAAGCGTAAAAAAATAGTATTTTCGCACTGTTAGGCGAAAAATAATTGAATTTAGAAAGACATCTTAGTTTATAAAGAAATATCCTTCAAGGCTACACTACATAATAAAGCTTGCTTTATAATAGGCTTTGCTATTGTATAGCGCAAAAAAAGGTTTAGGATAAAAATCCTAAACCTTTTTTTAGACTTTGGGAGAGGTTTTTTTTCTCTTACTCCAAAGTATTAAATGTATAGCTTTGACTATATACTAGCCAAGCATAGGGAATATATATAAAGCTAAAGCAAGAACAGATAAAGAACAAACAATAGCAAGCCATAGCTTGTATTCTTTATCCATTTTTACGCTTTCTTCGCCTTCTGGATTTACAAGTTCAGCTTGCATGCTTGTAATGTCCATAGCGTCTTTTGCGTGATGTCTGCCGTAAAAGACAAATATAAGCAGGCCAATTGCAGACCAAATAAGACCACTTACAGTAGCTGTAGTGTCAAGCTGTGTCATCATAAGTAGGTATAAAACAATAGAAATAGGCACACCAACAATAAGAGCTTTTGCTGTGTATGGGCGTAAAATATCAGGATATTTTTTGCGAAGACCAAGCGCAGATGCAATGCCTATGACATAGTAAAACAAGTCTGTGAATAAGCTTAAAAAAGCAACATAGTGAATAGAATTTGTACTTACAAGTGCAAAAGCAAGAACACCAACGAGCAAGATAGCTATATAAGGAGTTTTGTATTTAGGATGCACCTTACAGAGAAATTTAGGCAACATTCCGTCTCTTGCCATAGAAAAAAGATAGCGCGGCGGAGCTGCAATACAAGAGTTCATGGTAGAAAGTCCACCACCAAAGGCAATACCTGCGGCAAGTGTCACTAAAGGTATGCCAAGAATGCCAGCTGTCATCATAGCGTCTGCATAAGGAGCTGTTGATGTTGCAAGGCTTTGTAGGTCTTCTGGAGCAACTATGCCCACTAAAAACCATTGGAAAAGCGCGTTCAAAGCAAATACAACAAGAGGAGTAATAACAAGAGCGCGGGGCATATTGATATGTGGGTATTTGATTTCTTCGCCCATACTCACGCAGGCATCAAAGCCGGCAAAACACCACCAAATCATGGCTACACAAGCAATAAATCCAGGGCCTTCTAAATCTAAGAATTCTGGTTTTTGCACAAAATGCGGTAATTCTATATTTGGTATCATCATAATAAACCAAACAATGGCAACACCCCAAAAAAAGTACATGAAAGCGTTTTGCAATTTTCCTGTAAGGTCTGTGCCTAGCATATTTGATACGGTAAAAATAACAATACATACACCTGCAATGGCAGTGTCGCTAATAGGAATGGTCACGTCAAATGCCAAGAACATGGTTTTAAAATAAAATGAGAAGGCAAAAGCTTCTGCTGCGGCAACGCAAATGATAGCAATAACATAATTCCAGCCAGCCAAGAAACCAAAGAATTTCCCTAGTCCAAAGGAAGCGTATTTATAGGTTCCTCCTGCAAAAGGCAGAGAGCTGCTCATTTCTGCGTATAGCTGAGCTGGATAAATAGTGATAAGAAAAGCAACCAATGTGGCGAAAATTATATCCGCGCCCATAAAACCTACAGCATTTGCGCCTGTGACAAAAAGACCTACGCCCATAACATTGCCAACAGACATTGTTACAGCCTCTCGCATACCAAATGATCTAGTAAGCTGTGGCGAATTTTCCGTGTTAATACTCATAAAGCCATGTTCTCCATAATAGTGATATATAGTCAGTCATTTTTTAGCGCGTTATTTGCTTGCCTGTCAAGTTATTAGGCACCTCACTCCAAACTACTACACTGAACACATATAAATAAAGTAAACATGCTTCTTGCTTTTTTTTAGCGAGCGAAGAATAAGTATCTGCTAAAAAAAATAGTGGCCTAAGCTACTAAATTAACAATAATTAAATAGAGCTTTACATTCTTTTAGAACTGTGTTCTAAGAGAGTAAATAAGCCTTGTTGAGGAAGAAATATGCCCGCTACAAAAGAAGAATTGGCACGCAGACGTTTACTTATTTTTATTATCATGACAGTGGCAAGTCTTTTGTCTTGCTTTCATCAAGTCGGTCTTTCAACTGTGTCTGGAGAAATTGCGGCAACTTTCAATGCCAATCCTTCCGACCTCGCTTTGTTAGCTTCAGCTACTGCCTATACCTATGCTTTTATGCAAATACCTGTAGGTATCTTGGTAGACACATTAGGTTCACGCAAAACAGTGACCATTGCATTATTTATAGCGGCAATAGGCACATTTATCTTTGCCACAACACAAGACCTTACTTATGCAATCATAGGAAGAGTTCTTATTGGTCTTGGTATTTCAGCTATTTGTGTGCCCTTTATGAAACTCATTGCTGTGTGGTTTTTGCCGCAAGCTTTTGGAAAGCTTGTTGCTCTTTCCTTTACGGTGGCTTCATTTGGCTTATTGCTCGCAACTTCGCCTATGGCCTATGCGACAAAATTTATAGGTTGGCAAAATATTTATATTATTCTTGCTATAATCACCTTGATTTGTGCTTTTGCTGTTTTTTATATTGTGCGCGATTCAAGGCGCGGCGTGAAGTGGCATGCAGGTGAAAAAGATGTTTGCATGCCAACTTTTAGAGAAATATTAGGCAGCATACTTACAAAGAAAGAGGTATGGTATGTTGGGCTTTGGTATTTCTGCCAAGGCGGCATCTACTACGCCTTTATCGCCTTATGGTCAGGGCAATATCTTGTGAAAGGCCTAGGAATGACAGTAGAAGAATCTGGCCTTGTGCTCACCTTGCCTATGTGCGCGCTTATACTTTCACCCATAGTTACATGGATAAGCACAAAGATGAAACCATCTAAGCTATTGCTTATATTGTCTTTAATTGCAATTGCTTTCACTGCGCCTTTTGCTTTTGGATTTGCACCAAGTTCTTTAGTTGGCATGTCTGCTGTTCTTTTTGTTATTTCTATCACAGCAACTTCTTGTGCAGCTGTAGTTTTTGCAATCGCAAAGAATCTTTTTTCAGTAAAATACGCAGGAACAGTGTCAGGCTTTATCAATATCTTTCCTTTTGTAGGGGGCGCGATTATCCAGCAAATTATTGGCTTCTTACTTCCTGATAATATAGAAGGAAGCTCAAATGCTGCTCACGCCTTTGAACAGGCATTTATTGTTCTGCCAATATTTGCAATTTTTGGATTAATAATGATCTGCCTTTTTATGAGAAGAACAAAGAAGTGCTTTATATAATAAAGAATTTTTAGCAACTTCCTTCACTTTTTTACTATAATTTCAATTAGATAGGGTGTTGGTTAGAGTGATGTGTATACTCTTTTTCTCTAGGGCTTGTAAAGTTATGGCTTGTATGTTTATATTTCTATTGTAAGAAATACAAGTCAAGATCTTTGCTTTGACTCTCATAAAAGGGAAAAACTATGAAAAATTTTATGCCTAGCTCCTCTATACCAAGCAAGGGGGCAGATAATTCACAAAATTTTGCCACAAACAAGATGTTTAAAAGTCTTTATCCTATCTATCTTGCTTCTTCTTCACCGCGTAGGCATAGTTTTTTTGATGATTTAGGTTTTGATTATAGCATTATTAATCCAAAAGACAAGGAAAGTAGCCCTTTTGAAGGCGAACTCGCCTCTGATTATGTTATGCGTGTTGCCAAAGCAAAGGCAGTATATGGGTTAAACTATCTCAATTCTATAAATAAACATGAAATGCCTTATGTTATAATTGGGGCAGACACTGCTGTAAGTATAGACGGGCATATTTTAGGAAAACCAGAGGATAGTGCTGATGCTCTTTCTATGTTGAAGATGCTTGTAGGAAGAAAGCATATTGTCACAACAGGCATGCATATTATTAAATGCATTACACATCAAAACTCTATATCTTTTTCAGTAACAACAGATGTGACAATGGGCGCATGGGATGATGAAACACTAAAAGCCTATGTCAATTGCGGAGAATCTTTCGATAAAGCAGGTGCTTATGCTATACAAGGCAAAGGGGCTTTCTTAGTGGATTCTATTGATGGATGTTGGGCTAATGTTGTTGGCCTGCCTGTGAAGGCTCTTGTTCAGCATTTGCTTGAGGCAAATATCATAGAAAGCGAAAATATTTTTAAAGATAGCTAATTTAGGCTTGAAAAATTTAAAAAAAAGGTAGATATTGAATTTGCTATCTGTTTTAGGGACTGTTCTTAGGCAGCTGCAATTTAAGAAAGTGGGATTTTATAATGAAGATAAGAAAAGAATTAGCAACATCACTTAAGCAAAAACCGCAAACAAAAGAAGAGCTTGGCTTTGGCAAGATTTTTACTGACCATATGTTTATTATGGAATATGCTGAAGGCAAGGGTTGGTATGACCCTGCTATAGTGCCTTACGCGCCTATTTCCTTAGAGCCTGCTGCCATGGTTTTTCACTA
>CAYJHE010000013.1:0-24897 GCA_964369675.1 uncultured Desulfovibrionaceae bacterium
GTTTAAATTAGCAAGCATAGAATCTACTAATGCAAGCTTCTCTGCATCGTCAATTGTTAATGAATTTACTTGTGAAATTTCAAGTGCGATACCTGTTCCAATGGCTTTGCACGCTTGTTCTGAAAGACCTTTCATTTCTTTTGAGGCATCAAGTAAACCAGCAAGAACACCGTCTATTTTATTGAGACTTGCAGCTTGCGGTGAAGCAGCAAGACGTGGCAATGCAGAAAGAATTCTATTTCCGGCATCTTGAATTTTTCCTGCCTGACCTCCAGTAAGACCTGCTAATGCAGTAATATGTTTGGTTTTTAATGCTTTTGCACCACTTTGAATTTTTGCATCATTTCTTGCTGCTGAAAGCATACCATCTACAGTATCTCTATCAAATCCTCTTGCTCTTAACATGTCAGAAAGTCTTCTCAAGGTATCTTGGTTTTGTCTTGCAACAGAAGCTCTGCCCGGAGCACTTAATGTCTTCATATTGTTCCAAAGCTTTGTTAAAGGCCCGCCTTTACCAACTTTTCTGCCATCGTCTTTTAGTTTGAGGTGTGTATCTTGTTCTAGGTTTTGCGATAAAACACCTTGGAAATTTGGTAAATTTTGATTAATCATTCCCATTTTTTATCTCCTTACTTTTATGTGTAATTTTTATTGTTTTTATACTTTTGTGTAATGCAATTCTTATACCAAAACATATCAGAAATTGGAAAGTATGTCAAGAAGCGGATTATACTTAGACTTTTTAGTTAGAAAAAGATCTAAAGAGGATATGTGTAAACAAAGTTGGCAGTAGTTTAAAATAAAAAAGCAGTTGATTTTTCAACTGCTCGTATATGTAACATTATATATTAATTATTAAACTTGAATATTAATAGAAGAGCCTTTTCCAATTGATTGCATAGCAGAAGCTCTTGAATTTATTTCTTGAATGTTTTGCCCTGTTTGACTGATCATTTTTTCTTGCAAGGCTTGTGTAGGTGCAAAAAGAGCAAAGGTAAAAGAGTTTGCCCCTGTCATTGAAGCTGTGTTTGCGCGCATATCCATAAAGGCCTCCTACAATTTAGTATATACATTGTATCGTCATTTTAAATTAAAACTTTAGCTTTTGTCACAAAAAAGACTTTTGACACAATGTAGGCATTATGTTAATACATCTTTATCTTTAAATCTCTTAGGACTTTTTATGTATTATACCTTAAGACTTGTTTTTATACTTGCCTTGCTTGTATTTGTGCCTTACATGCTTGCATCTTGGTACGGTTTTGAAAAGAAACGCTATTTTGTACTAATTTTTATTGCATTCACCTTCGCTTGCCTTTACCTTATGCGCCTTGCCTCACAAGAGGGCGGTGATATGCTTAATACTTTTTATCAATTTGGCATGTACTGGCTTGGTTTCTTTGCCTTTTTGCTCACTATGACTGTGCTTTATTTAATTATAGGAAAACTGCTTCCTTTTTCAAGTAAAACAGGTGCTTTATTAGTTGTTTTTTCAAGTATTTTACTTTGTATATATGCCACTTACAATGCTAAGAGCTATAAAAACTATCATGTTGAAATCCCCATTGAAGGAATAGAAGAAGAACTTGTTATCTATCACGCGCCTGACGTGCACTTAGGTGCTTTTGCAGGTGTCGAGCGTTCACAAAAGATTGTAGATGATATAAACAAAATAAAGCCTGACTTGGTCATTTTCAACGGAGATTTTTACGATTCAAAGGTCGCTCTCACAAAAGAAAACCTTGAGCCTTTCAAACAAACAACTATACCTATGTATTTTACTATAGGTAATCACGATATATATGTTGGCATGAATGAAATTAAACCTTTACTTGAAGAATATGGAATAAAAGTTTTACAAAATGACATAGTTGAGTATAAAAATGTTCAAATTTTAGGACTTGATTATATGAATGCAGATGAAACTACTAAAGACCCGCATTCCTCTATTGCAAAGGATACCATAAAGAACTTTATGCCTACATTGACTTTTGATAAGAATAGGCCTTTAGTTGTTGCGCATCATAAGCCAATAGGCATTCCTTATTTAGCTCAAGCAGGGGCAGACTTAGTTCTTGCTGGTCACACGCATGCAGGTCAGCTTTTTCCAGCAACCTTGCTTGCAAGAATACAATTTGACTATTTAAAAGGTTTGTATGAATATGATGACACAAAGATATATGTGAGTAAGGGTATAGGAACTTTTGGACCGCCTATGCGTCTTGGTGCGGAAGCAGAAGCAACAGTGATAAAGCTTGTACCTAGGGTATCTTTCTAAATTCATTCTTTTGCGTTTTTACTACCAAAAAAGTCTTTTTTACTCCAGTCATGTATTATTTGTATACACTCCATTCCGCAAAAAATCCATTTTCGTTGTAAAATTCACAAAATTTTTGAATTTAGAAACACACCCTAAACAATAGAAAGAAAAAATCCCCAAATCGTTTGAAATGGGGATTTTTTCTTATCTTTTTAAAGTAATGAATACAAATTATTGACTTTACGCGCTCTGCGGCATTTCAAAGATGTGTAATGTAGCCTGCTCTGCCTCGCCATTTATTTTACCCATTTCACGAAGGAATTGCTCTAATGGAATAGAATAGTTCTTGCTATCTCTGCCATTTGCGACAATATCTAAGCCTATGCTACCCATCATTGAATTTCCTATTTGAACATTATTATTTTCATCTATTGAAGTGATGCTGACAAAGTGATTTTTACAGAAGTAAACTACCACTTTATTAGGGTCGTTCAAGGCGTCTATTAAATCTATAGCAACATCATCAGAATCGCCAAAGCCAAGTGCTCGCATACCTGCTTCTTTCATACCAAGAAGCCCTGCTGCGTGTTCAGAAAAGCTTGGCCTACCAAAAGTAAATTGTGTGTCAAGTTGCCCTTGGTTTGCAGCTTTTTCCATAAATTTAACAATTCCAGCTTCAAGTGCGCTAATTGGAGTAGGTCTACCCTCTAAGTTATGTCTTTCAAATTCTCTTTGGCTTACATTTACATCAAAATCATTACCATTGAAAGTGAGCCTAATATTATACTCTCTACTTACTGGATTAAAAGAGACTCTTTCAAGCGCGCTTGCTGCTAGTGCGTCATTTTCAAATATACCTCGAAGAACACTTACTGTGAAACAGGTATTTGTTGTTTGCGAAAAGGCATTTTTGTTGATATGTGCAAGAGTAGAAGGAGGAAGAGTGTTGAAACCTTGAGGTGGGGTAGTGCCAGAACGAGTAATCTTGCTTTTAGCAAAGGCTGAAAGCATTTTTTCTGTCACGACTTTAGGCTCTGTTGGCTTTGCCTTCGTTTCCTTAGTAGTTTCTTTAATAGTTTCTGTTGTAGTCGTTGTGCTTGTACTTGTAGTCGGAGTAGTAGTTGTGCTCTTGCTCGTGCCAGTAGTTATATTAGGAGCAGAGGTAAATGTTCTTGGTTGGGCTCTTTGTTCGCTCACAGAAGGACTGCTTATAGCTGTTAGCTGAGACTGAACTTTGAATTTAATAAGAGCTATTAAATCCTTACACGGCTGAGGTAGTGGATTTTGCTCACTTCCCTCTAGCTTAGGAGCTTTTTCACTATTTTCTATTTGCGTCAAAAGCATAATTAAAGAGCTGGCTTTTTCGCTTTGAAACATGGAATCATTAATACCTGTAAGGCTAGGAAGGATTTGTTCTGCTAATTGATGAAGTTGGTTTGGTGATATATCTTGTATGCTAGTAGCTTGACTTGTAATAGCTTGAAGCATTCCCTTTACAGCAAGCTCTGCTTTTTCACGATTTTGACCACTGCATCCTGAAGTTGCTTGTGTGATAGAATCGTTTATACTTGAGGCAGTTGCGGCAATTTCATCATCTATTTGCGATAATGAGGAGAGAATAAATTCTACATCGGCTGACTGAATTGACCTTCTGCCTTGCATAAGATATTGATTATCGTTGATGGCTGAGAGCAAAGTGTCTATCTTCGTTTGATTTAAACCATGCTTATTAAGAATGCTTCTAAGGGCATTTATAGTATTTTGGTTTTCTCTTTTAACTGCTTGTCTTCCTAGACCTGTTTTTGATAGTAAGGAAGTCCAATATCTACCTACTCGTCCAAGTTTTTTTATGCGAACATTATCTCCTTCGCCTTTAGCAACAAGGCTTTCGTTAATTCCTAAATTCTTTGTTATAGAATTTTGCGCGTTTACTGCTTGAAAAGATGTGTTTATTGTACTCATGATATATACCTTTAAAGTGTACTAGGCAAAAAGAGCTCTAAAGTTATTAAAAACTGTTGCTTCAACATGTTTTGGTTCTGTAAGAAGAATAGCTCTTGAAATATGTGTCGTAAATTCATTAGCTCTTGCTATTTGATCTGGTGTATTCATAGGGAGCGCAGTGTTGACAGTTCTTTGTAAGATGCTGTTTAATGCTTCAATCTTTCTACGTGCAGGCTCTGCTAAATTTTCTCTTTTATCAATAGCACTTGCAAAAGCATCGTTTATAGACTTAACAGCAGCACAAAATTCAGCTTTTTGTTTAGGATTATTTTCTAAAATTTGCATAAAGCTTTGTGTTGTACTTTGAAGCTTTTCTTCATAGGCTTGTGTATAACTTCTTGGGCCGACAGATGGACCATCTCCAGCACTTGGCGGAACTGGTTCAAATTCATCGCCAGACGCTGTTCTTGTTAGTCCAGAAACAAGTGTTTGAATTTCACTTGAAATTTCTTTTAATGGCACTCTTACAATATCTAAATATGGAGCTGCAGGATTTGAATTTCTTAAGAAAGACTTTGAACCATCTCCTTCTAACTCTCTGCAATATTTATCAAAAGCAGCTTGTGGCGACTTTGCTTTTACACCATACTCAGCCATAGCCGCACTAAGAGGGGAGTCAGGCTTTAATGCTTCAAAAGTATGTTCTCTGCGAAGTTTTGGTGTTAAGGTGGAAGGTGGATTTTGCACAAATACAGCCTCCCCTTGTGGTCTTAAAGAAGTGAGCTGGCAGTTGAGTTTATATTTAACAAGATTTATTAAATCAGCTGCTTGCGGATTTGCTTTTATTGCGCCATCGTCACCTTCTTTTGCAAGTAAGCCTTCAGATAAGTCAGCAATCAAGTTTTTCATTTGTAGACCATTTAAAGCTTCAAGCTGAGCTTCAATAGCTTCAATCTTATCTTGCGTAGATGCTCCAGCTACATCAGGCAGAAGTGCTTTGACTACTTCGTCTGCTAAAGGAGCAAGCTGATTGCCTGATAAATCAGTTACACTTTCGCCAGCATTAACAATGCCCATAACAAGACCTTCAAGTTTTGAATGACCGAGTTCACCTGCTTTTGAAATCGCGTTTTCAATGGATAATTGCGCATCAACAGATTTAGCATCAAGCTGATTTGCAAAGTTAACTATAGGCTTGATTAAATCACCTGAAATAAGCAAGATTTTATGCTTCACGCCTTGGTCATTCTTTATTGGTTCTAAAAGAGAACTTATTTGATTCTGACTTAGTCCTTTAGCTTCAAGCATGCCTGTTAAGGCTTTCAAGGTTTTTTGATTCTGGTGCTTGATATACAAAGAGCTACCTGGAGCCATTCTTGTCACACTCGTGAAGAACTTTGACAAACCGCTTTGCTTAGCTATTTTTCCATCTTTTACAACGACACTTGAAGCAGAGCTCAAGTCGGCAGGAAGTGAGTCGCGGAAGTTAGTGGGTTGAAAATTGGGATTTATTGTACTCATAATAATATACCTATAGTGTCTGCATATCCACTCTTATGAATTTTGACATATATAGTCTGAATAAAAATGAATTTTAGTTGAAAATTTTACAAAATTTATGAAATTAAGAATACTATCAAAGTTTTACACTTTTTGCCAATTCTCTGAAACAAGTTGTCCTTCTTGCTGTGTATTGAAAATAACGTCATTTGTTTCGCTTGACGCTATGCCATGCTCGATGGTTTTAATCTGTTCGATAAAGGCTTCAAGAGTTGTTAGAAAAATATCAAGCTTGTTTATAAAGCTTTCTTTTGATAAGGCATTAATTGGATATTGATAGCAAAAAGCAATTATTCCTTCTTCACTTATGCCAAAAGTTCCACCATTCGTTGCATAAAATAAGTTATTTGCATCTAGTAAATAGTCTTTAATAGCAAGCTGTTGATTGTATTCATGCAGTGAACCAACATTTGAAAGGAAGATAAGAGTACCTTCTTGATTGATAAAGGTGATAAGCAATTCATCACTAGCAATAGTGTAAGAATTCTCATCATCTTTTTCTAAGGTAGGAATTCCAAGAGTGGCATTTAAATGTTCAAGTAAGGCATCAAATTCTTTTTCGTATGATTGGGACATAATTAAACTCCTTGTGAAAGTAATGTCTGTATTATTTTGTTAATTAAATGTTTATATAGCAAATAGATAGTTTCTCAAAATTGTCATTAAATTCTTTGCCAATTTTCTTGTGGAATTGAAGCTTTTGAGATACTTTCTGCTTTATTTTCTTCGTTATTTTCAATTTTTTTAAATTGGCTTAGAGCATCTTCAATGTTATTAATATAAGAATCTAAAATACTTATAAATAATTCATTTGATAAAACTTGCATTGGGTATTGGAAAGCGTAAGAAATAAAACCATCATTGTTTATTGCAAAAGAACCGCCATTTGAACCATTATAAAGAACATTTGCATTCAAAGCATAATTTTTAATAGCGTCTTTGTTTTCATAATTGTCTAAGTTTGCAAAATTAGAAACAAAGATAAGGTTTCCTGCTTGATTGATAAGACTAATAAAAACATCATTATATCCTATAGTACAGATATTTTCATGTTCCTTATTTAATTCAGATAAATTGAGGGTTTCTTTTAAATGGTTTAATAAAGCATCAAAGTCGTGTTCAAAATCTGTAGTCATTATAAACTCCTTGTATTTAAAGATTGCTTAAAGCATATTTTCTGTTTTTTAATATGCAATTTAAGTGCCAAAAAATTAAAAAATAAATTATTCAATAAAATCAAATAAATAAAAATAAATTATTTTTTAATGCCAACAAAGTTGTCTGAGTATGTAAGCCATTATAATCCTCCTAATTTTCAAAAATAAAATGCGAGAAAAAGTATAATGCATAAGTAAAATACACTTTTATAATAGATAAATTACTTTAATAAGTCAAGAAGATATAGTAAGCGATGTTATACAAGAAAATAAAAATAGCTTTTATTTAAAAAAAACTTGCTTATGCTTTGTATTTTTTATAAAGTACCAAGAGAAAAAACGATTATAAGCTACTGTATATGCAGTAAGTTAAGGATTACTATATGAAACAAGTGAGAGTTGAAGAAGCAATTGGACTTGCTTTATGTCATGATATTACTGAAATTCAGCCTAATAAATGTAAAAAAGTAGCTTTTTCGCGCGGGCATATAATACGCAGCGAAGATATAGAACATTTTTTAAGAATAGGTAAGGAGCATATCTATATTTGGGAAGACGAAGAAGGTCTTGTTCATGAAGACGATGCAGCCTATCGCATAGCAAGAGCTGTTTGTGGTGAATATGTTGAGTTTACAAAGCCAGAAGAGGGTAAGATAAGCATTAAGGCCTCTGTACAAGGTTTACTCAAGATAAACATCCCCTTACTTGATAGATTAAATAGCATTCCTGATGTCACCATTTCCACCTTACATACAATGCAAGAAGTACAAAAATCTAAAACAGTTGCAGGAACAAGAGTCATTCCTTTAGTTGTGAAGGAAACCTCAATGACAGCTGTTGAAGAATGTTGTATGAATAATGAAGCCTTAATTTCAGTTATTCCATTCAAAGCCTTAAAAATAGGCATTGTTGTTACAGGCAGTGAAGTTTATAAGGGCAGAATTAAAGATGCTTTCACACCTATTTTAAAAAAGAAATTTGCGCATTGGCAATGTGAAGTACATGAAGTTGAATTTACACCTGACGAACCTGAATTTATCATTGAAGCAATTGAAAAGGTTATGGCTAAAGGAGTTGACTTTGTTGCTGTGACAGGTGGAATGAGCGTTGACCCTGACGACAAAACACCTTTTGCCATAAAAAGTGTGGCAAGCGAAGTGGTGAAATACGGTGCGCCTATCTTCCCTGGAGCAATGTTCTTGCTAGCCTATAAAGGCTCTATACCAATAGTTGGGCTTCCTGGCTGCGTTATGTATCACAAGGCAAGTATATTAGATATAATTATGCCACGAATTTTAGCTGGAATGAGAGTAACTGAACACGACATTATTCGCCTTGCCCATGGTGGACTTTGCGAAAGCTGTGAAGTGTGTCATTATCCTTCTTGTTCTTTTGGAAAATCAAATAGCTAACTTCTAATGTATAAGCTTTTTTTGCCTTCGGCGACCAAAAAAACCCGAACATGTGCGGATAAACAATACTCATGGTTAAAGCAGATAATTTATTTTTTATAATTGCGAAAAAGTTTTAAGCTTCGCTTAAATACTGTTTCGCTTTAAAATGGAGATTTTCCTTATAACAAGTTCTAATTACAAATGAAGTGTAAGAGGCATGCTCACTTTGTTCACATGTGTTTTTTAGAGCATTATCCTTTTATAAAAAGTGCTCTAATTTGAACAAAGCAAAAAAGATTTTTAGATTCTCTTCATTTTTCCTAGAGCATGCGTAGGTTTATTGTTGTCATCGTAGAGTATTTGATAGGTGAGTTTTTGCTTTCTCGCTTCTTTTTCTATATTTATAAAGCTGATTTCAAAATCTTTTACAAGAGCTTCTTTAATGCAGCGAACAAATTCATTAAAATTTTCAATATCTTGCGGGCAGTCTGATGGTATGAGACTTGAAAAGAACTCTGTATTATCAATATCTATCTTGATATGAGATATTTCAAGTTTTTCTGGCTCATTACCATAGAGTTGAAATTTTTGTGTTTTATAATTGTAATGCCAAATCATTTCTTCAGAAAATGTAGCTAAAGAATTTAATAAAGACTTTGTTGTAATTTCATTATAGAAGTACGCTTCAGGTGAAATTCCTTTTGCATGTTCTTCAAGTTGTACTCGAAGATCTCTTGTATAACCTATAACAAAATCATCACCTTCTTCGTTTTTTAAATCAAGTTTTTGTAAAATGATTTCACAAGGAATATCATTTCCTTCTAAGTCGCAATGCATCCAATGGAATTTCTCAAAACCTGAATAACGAACTTCATTAAGAAATTCTAAAACTGCTTCACTTGTTGGTTTACCACTTGGTTGGTATTCAGGTGAAAGATTAAAAAATGATGTAAGATAATCTGTGAAGGAATTCAATTTAAAAACTTCTAAAACTTTCGCATTACACATCACAGTTTCTCTACGGTGATTCCACAAGTTTAAGCCAAGCGGCATAGAATGAAGTGCAACTGATGCAACTTCTGGAGGAAGGAAATAGTTTTCTATGTATTCAGTTGTTACTTCTTCAAGCTTGAATTTTGTTCCTTGTTGATTATTTTCAAAAGTAATTAAAAATTCATCAACAGGCATTGGTCTGTAAAAATGGTAACCTTGTCCATAAGTACAACCAAGCTCTTGCAAAATTTCTTTTTGTTCGTTTGTTTCAATGCCTTCTGCAACACAAGTAGAAGTGCCGAGTTCTTTGATAATCTTAATAACATTTCGAATAATTGTTCTATTTTGTGAACTTGTAGCAATATTATCAACAAGACCCTTGTCTATTTTCACTTCAGTAAATTCAGCTCTTGAAAGCATCATAAGGTTAGAGTGTTTTGCTCCAAAATCGTCTAAAGAAACATCAAAGCCTGCTTTGTGAATGCTTGAGAGTTTGTTTGCAAAGAAATCAAAATCCATTTTATCAATGCTTTCTGTTATTTCGATTTTAATATATTCGTGTGGTATTTCGTATTTATCAACAATTTTAACAATTTCATCAACTAAGTCGTAAATCATAAAAGTGACACGAGAGAAGTTTACAGCTATTTTAGTTGCTGTATTTTTCTTTATAAGTTTATGTAATAGCTGACAAACTTTTTCTAACACAAAGAAATCAAGATAGCGTATTGTGCCTTCATTTTCATAAATAGGCACAAATCTATCAGGCGAAATTCTATTTCCTTTATCATCAAACTTTCTGATTAATGCCTCTGCGCCAACAATTTCACTTGTTAGAAGGTCAACCTTAGGCTGTAAATAGATGTCGTATTTATTATCACGAATTTCTTTTAAAATAATTTCAGTTGAATGCGAAGAATATTGCAATGTGTCAGAAAGGTTTTTGTAGTAATGCTGCTTTTCTGCAAGCATAATTTCACCTGACTGCTGAATAGCAAGGGGGATATTTATATTCTTATTTTGCCAAACACCGCCTACAGCGAAAGGAAAGTCAGGATTTTTTGAATAATCTCTTCTTATAGTTTGAATTATATTTTCAAATTCTTCTTGATTTATATCAAAACAAAAACCTATAAATTCATCTCCTGCAACACGATAAAGCTCTACAGGAATGAACTTTAAAAGCGTATTAGCTATATTAACAAGCATGCTGTCGCCATGCTCTGGGCCATAGGTCTCGTTTATTTTCTTGAGAGAATTTGCATCAACGTGTATAACACCAAAAGAAGAAAGAGAAGAAGTGTTTATTTCTTCTAGTCTTTCAGTGAATTTATTTCTATTGTATATGCCTGTAAGCGTGTCTGTGTACGAAAGGCTTTCAAGCTGATCGACAAATTTTCTTTTATTAAAGTCTTCGTTAATAAAAAGTGCGACAGATTGAAGTAGAGTGAAATTATTGATGTTTTGCTTTGGATTATCAACACCAATAAAGAAATTTATGCTATCGCCTTGATACACAGGTACCATCATAACTGAATTTATATCATGTTCTTTTAATACATTATATACAAATTCATCTTTAGGTAACTCCTTTTCTCTGTCTAAAACAGTGAAAGAGTTGCGCTCTTTAAAGGAATTAAATATGTAAGCAAGATCGCTTATTTTAAAAGACGACTTTAAATCACTAATAGTGTCTTCGCTATTGTCTACCCATTCAAAGGTGTGTGCAGCAGTATTTGTTTTCTTATCAATTTCAAATAAGGAGGTTCTTTGCGCATTAAAATATTTGCCAACAATAGCTAAAAGACTATGCACAGCACTATCAATATTATCACTGTGCATAAAAGCATGTATGCAGGAAAGTAGGGTTTGTTCTGTTGAAAGTTTGTCTTCAAGTTGATCTAATTTTCCAGTAAATTGAGATATGTCAAAGCCTATACTCAGTCTGGCTGGAATATCATCAATTAAAACAAGTGTGCTTTGAACAGAATAGTCGTTATTATTTTGCGGCATTTTTACATTGATATTTAAATATCTATCATGAGCAAGATAAGCATTGTCACAATAAGAACAAGGCTTGTCTCTACCTTGAACGACTTTATGGCACAATAAATCAGTATACTGGCCTTCATCAATATTAAAAAGTCTTCTTGCAGCTTTATTAAGATAAAGTAACTTATTTGTTTTGATTTCTGTAATATAGCAAATAAACTCAAGGTTGTCCATTGCTATTTCAGAGAAAATATGATGATTCATTTTTCACTCCAAATAATGCGAAGAGGCAACGTACAGTTTTTGCATTTAATTTTGTTTATTAATATTATAAATTTAAATAAATTGCAAGAAAAATTTTATTGATTTAAAAAAAAATTATTTTTTTTCTTTATCCTATTATACTAGAATTATAAAGGTAAATTTCTTGTAAATCTTGTAAGGTCATAATAATTTGTGCAATACATATGCAGTAAAGAATTAAATATTAAAAAAAATAATTTTTGCCCTAAAGATATTATTGAAATGTCCGAAAAGATATGTAGAGCCATAATTGCGTATTTATTATTTATGTAGAGTACGCTTAAATACGGAGTATTATTATGTGGGATATGACATCATTACTTTCGGCTGTATATGAAAGTAAGGTTGCTACTTCGATGTACAATAAGATGGAGTCTACTGTCTATACAGATAGGTCTCGTCCTGATTCTTCACGCCTTGCTTTTGACTCTCAAATGCGACAATCTGCTGCAACATATAGGGTTGCTTCGCAAAATATGTCTGATGCTGTAGGTATGGTTACTGTTGCTCAATCTGGTGTGACGACAATGAAGGAAACATTAAATGAGATGTATAACTATGCAAAAGAGTTGGGCATTTTATCAGGCGTTTCAAGCGATGAATATGCTTATGCATCTAACACCTTAGAAGAACTTGCAAACTCCTTGGTTACTCTCACAAATGAGGTGTCCTTTAATGGTTTCAACTTATTAGATGGTTCAGCGGGTATGAATGCAGATGGAACTGTTGTTTTACAAGGAGGTAATTCTCAAATAGACCAAGATTTTGTAAACTTTGTTGATGAAAGTGTGACAGGTGTTATGAGTACAACAAACAGCAATATGAATCTCAATAATCTTAAGAATGAAGTCACCATTACAGATAAAGATAGCGCAAATGCCTTAGCTGAAAAACTTGAAGATTATATACATAGACTTGAATCTATTGAAGCAAATTATTCATACGATATTAAAGGTTTAGAGAACCTTTCAGTGCTTTATGAAGACAGAGCTAATACATTTGAAAATACCATTCAGTACAAAAACACAGAAGAACAAGCAAGTGGAGTTGATACACAGCAATTATTAGATGACTTGATTAATGCAAATCAGTCAAATGGTAATATTTTCGATAGTTTAAGTTAGAAATTTAAACGGACTTTTTATGGAACATTTTGAACATCAAAAACATACTCAAAAAAAAGCACATTTTCAAAATAATGAACAAGTGCAAGACGAACTCTTTCTTAGTCAGCATTCCTTTGCAGAGTCTCTTTCTTCGTCTTCACTCGAAATAGTTGAAAATGAACAAAATATGCAGAAAAATCTGCCTGAACTTATTCATGAGAAAAATAATGAAAACATTGAAAACACAATAACCAGCCTAGCTACTCTTTCAGAAACAGCACAAAAAGCACAGGAAAATGCACAACACGAGCTTTATAATTTTGAAAAAAGAGCTGCTTTAAAAAAGTATAAAAAACAATTAGTACAAACGCGTACAGTGCTTTATCATCAACATAATCTTCGTTTACTTGCCGAAAATGTCATCACAAAACCTGAAGAACAAAGACTTTTTGTTATTCGCAGAGTTGCCCGAGAATTATGGACAAACTTTTGTGTGAGAGGGCAAGAAAGCCCAATGTTAGACTACTTGCACGAGAAATTACGCGAAGTATATAATGAGGATTTACAATTTTCCTATAAACCAGGAACAACAGAACTTATTATTATGCGAACAATTGATAACGATTTACTGGCTGTTTCAAAAGAAGAGAAAGTAGAAATGGTTAATGCGGCTTGGAAATTAGCTCAAGAAATTGTGGCAAAATACACTATGTAAATTTCTACAGATGAGGTGCTTATGGAATGATTTTTTTATTGCAAGTTTTTATATATTAAGATAAATTAAAATATATTTATCATTTTGTTCTACATGTGGTTTACTATACAATTAAATGTATAGAAAGTGAATATTAACTGTTAATAACATTTTGGAGGGAAATCCTATGTCAAATATTATTGATTCAAACTCTAGCGGCTTAGCCGCGGAATTACTTCTTAACAAGGTCATGAATGGTCAAGTTAAGTCTGAAAGCGGAAAAACCATTACTGCTGGTCTAAGAGCTTCTTCTAACGAGCTAAACCGTGATGCTTTAGCCTATAGCTTAGATGCAGCTGAAGTAAAAAAAGGCCAAGCAACTGCCATTGAATATCAAGATGCAGTTACTGAAATGAATGAATTTTTATCAAATGCAAAAGCAAGTTTAGTTGGTGCTGATGATGCAACAACAGCTCGTATCTTAGCTGAAACAACTACTTATCTTACAAAGATGCAAGCAAAAACCATTGGTACTGCTGCTGATGGCACAACAGCTACAGCTGTTTTTGCAAACACAGCTGCTCCAGCTGTTGTTTCTCTAGGTGGAACAGAAAGCTATAATATAGGTGGTAATACCACCTTGAACGGTGCTATTAACACATTTGTTGCTGCTGCTGATGCTGCTGATGAAGACGACTTAACCGCTGTTCTCAATGCTTCAAGTGCAGAACTTGCTGCAACAGGCTTACAAGTAAACCTCATTGAAGGCAGAAGCTCTTTATTAGAAGATGTTGCCTCTACTTATGCAGATGTTGCTGGTGAACAATATGCTATAGGAGCAGATACCACCACTGACTTATTGAATAATATCTTATCATAATTCATTAATATGATAAAAAAAAGTGCTCTTATGAGCACTGCAGTTTGAAGATAAAGTGCCTATTTGTAAATAGGCACTTTTTTTATCTGCTTTTCTTATTCGCTTCTTTATGCTCAAACATTGCCTTGTCTGCAAGTTCAATTACTTCATTAAAGTCTTTGGAATCGTGTGGAAATCTTGCATAGCCGACACTTGCAGAAATAGAAATTTTATGGCCTTCAATATAGAAGGTTTCTTCTGCCATGAGGATTATGCGTGTACATATACTTTCACATGCATTCATGTCGTGCAAACCGGGTACAATAACAACAAATTCATCTCCACCAACGCGTGCAATAAAGCAGTCATCAGAGAAGTTTGCAACTAATCTTCCTGCAAAACTTCGCAATACACTATCACCTACAGCATGACCAAGCGTATCATTGACAGGTTTAAAGTCATTTAAATCTATAAAAAATAAAGAAAGTTTACTGCTAGCAATCTTTGTAATTTCGTTTGCATAAAGGTCTAGGGCTTTTTTGTTCTTTACTTTTGTCAGGTCATCTATAAGAGAGATGGCATAGGTTTTATTCATTCTGACTTCAAAATAACGAATAAGGCTAAAAAGCGCAAAAGAAAGACCTGCAAAGGTGAGTGCTATTAGTGCTGTATAAATATAAAGTTCATTGAGAAAGTTTTTGCGATACATAGAAAAGGTCCATTCGCCATTTCCTAAATAAACTTTATGTGGGTTTGACACAAGTAAAGGATCATAATTTTTAGATTGCGCTAACTTGACAAGTTTATTTTTATAAAGAGATTCTATATTGTATTCATAAGGAAAATTTTCTTTTTCAAGTATCCCTATTTGCTTTAAAAGTCCTGTAGAGGGAATTATATCTATAGAAATAAAGCCCCAAAAAGATTCTTTATCATTAGCATTTTTTAAATAAACTGGGTTACGCGCAACAATTACAGGTACAGAAAGAAATTCACCAGGCTTATCAACTAATGGAATGTCTTGAATGTAAGGCCCTGAAAGTGTTGGGGATTTAATATCTCTTGTTATTATAGCATCAGTGCGTGTTGCTTCATGCTCAAGCACATTATAGCCAAGCGCCCCTTCGTTTAATTCTTCTGGATATGAGAAAGTAAGAATTCCATCAGGCAAAAAATTTATAGATACATGTTCGTCTTCATTATAAATAAGTTGTGCAAATAAAGGTAGTTGTGCGTAGGGTATATCACCATCATAAAATGTGACAACTTGTTTGAGCATGTCTGTTGCTTGCACTGTTTTAGCGATTTCATTATTTAATCTTTCAGTATAAAGTGAAGTAAGATAGTTTATCTCTGCAGCTTCTTGCTTGTGAAGTCTTTCATAAAAAAAATTCGTGATAAAAGCACTCAAGAGAAGAAATAATATTAAAAGATAGCGAGAAAATTTCATTAGTCACCACTACATATCTTTAAAAGTTGTAAAGAAAAATTAAATAAAGATGAAGGCATATATGTAAAATTAAGAATAATCTAAAAATATACTAGTTTATTCTTAAAAAAAGTGCAAATAAAATAATGCTTAAAAAAATCTTTTGTTTTGATTTTTTTTCTGCTATACCATATGTAGTTAATGTGTCACAAATTCTTTTTAAATTATATAAATCCTAAAGGAATATCTAGGAAAAATGTCTACTGAAAAGCTCTCTCCAATGTATGAACAATATCTTTCTATAAAGAAGGAATATCCTGATGGGTATCTTTTTTACAGAATGGGTGATTTTTACGAGCTTTTTTTCAATGATGCAGTTGAAGTTGCAAAAGAATTACAACTAACCCTTACTGCAAGATCAAAAGATTCCAACATTCCCATGGCAGGCGTACCTCACCATGCGCTTGAAAATTACGCTTCCCAGCTTGTTGAAAAAGGTTTTACACTTGTAATCTGTGATCAAGTTGAAGACCCAAAAACAGCAAAAGGACTTGTAAAAAGAGCTGTCACACGCATAATAACTCCTGGTACTATTGTAGAAACAAGCAATTTAAATGCAAAAGAATACAATTATTTAGGCGCGTATTTTTCAAATGAACAACAAAACACTTTCGCCTTTGCTTGGCTTGATATAACCACAGGCGACTGGACAGGCTTTGAAAGTAATAAAGAACAAGAAATAATACAGTGGGTGTTGAAAATTGCACCGCGTGAAATATTGCTTGTTGATAATCAAAGTCCACCTTCATTTTTGAAAACAGCTGAAAATATTCGAAAAACTTTTCTGCCTTTACGTTCGCATTTTGACAAAAATAAGTCTTTAGAAATAATCAAAAGAGTGCAATGCGTACAAGATATGCACGCACTTGGCCTTGAAGATAAAAATATGCTTATTTGCTGTTTAGGCGCACTTTTATATTATTTAGAACAAACGCAAAAACAAAGTGTTGACTATTTAAAAGCCTTTGTGCCCTTGCAATTAAAAAAATATATGACAATAGATGAAGTTACAGAAAAAAATCTTGAAATCTTTGTCAGAACAGATGGAAAAAAAGGACTAGGCACGCTCATACACGCCATAGATGCAACGCAAACCCCAAGCGGTGGAAGACTTTTATCAATGCGTCTTAGACAGCCCTTTGCTCAAAAAGAACATCTTGAGAGCCAATTAAATGCAGTGGATTATTTTTTAGAAAATAATGAATTAAGAAATGAATTAAGGCAAAAACTCTCTAAAATATACGATATTGAAAGACTTTCTACAAAAGCCCACCTCAATAGATTCAATCCTAAAGACATGAAGGCATTATCAGATGCTCTTTTAGTACTACCTGAAATATTTGAACTTTTCTTTACAAGCTTTACAAGTCAGGAAAGTGATTCACTAAGAAAAGACCCCAAAGAAATTTTAGATAATCTTCCTTCTTTGTTGCGCACCTTACTTGCTTCGTGGGATTCAATGCAAGACCTATCTTCTTTATTGAATAAAGCAATTGCTATAGACCCTCCAACAAATATTAATGAAGGCAATATTTTTAATAAAGGCTATGATAATAATTTAGATTATCTCATCGAACTCATTGAAAATGCACAGCTTTTATTAAATGCTGAATTAGAAAAAGAGCAACATGAATGTAATTTACCAAAGTTAAAGCTTGGTTATAATAGGGTTTTTGGTTATTTTTACGAACTTTCAAAAGCAAATATGCCAAATGTACTTCCAGAACATTTTGCACGCAAACAAACCTTAGGAAATGCAGAGCGCTATGCAACAGAAAAATTAAAAATCCTCGAAACAGATGTACTTTCTGCATCTGAAAAAAGAATTTCTCTTGAAAACAAACTCTTTATGGAGTTAAAAGAAAAAATTTGTTCAATGCGTTCACGCTTGATCTTTGTTTCAGATGCAATAGCTCAAATTGATATAAGCCAAGCTTTTGCAGAAATAGCAACAAAGAATAATTGGGTGCGCCCTGAAATGCAAGATGATATACATCTACGCATAACAGAGGGCAGGCATCCTGTAATTGAACCACTTATAGGAAGAACAAACTTTGTCCCAAACAGCCTAAGTTTTGATATGAATAAAAGGCTATTGCTCATCACAGGCCCTAATATGGCGGGTAAATCTACCATACTTCGACAAACAGCTATCATTGTTTTACTTGCGCAAATGGGTTCATATGTGCCTGCAACAAAAGCACAAATTGGCATTACAGACAGAATATTTTCACGCGTTGGCGCAAGCGATAATCTTGCACGAGGGCAGAGTACCTTCATGGTTGAAATGATGGAAACAGCTCGCATTTTACGCCAATCCACAAAGAAATCACTCATAATTCTTGACGAAATCGGCAGAGGTACAAGCACTTATGATGGGCTTTCTCTTGCATGGGCTATAGTTGAGGATTTGACAAAGAAAATTTCTGCTTCACCGCGTACCCTTTTTGCAACTCATTACCACGAACTCACCGCGCTTGAAGGAAATCAAGCAGGTGTATATACAACCAATGTTGCTATTCGAGAATGGCAAGGTGAAATAGTTTTTTTAAGAAAGCTTATTCCCGGCCCAACGGATAAGAGCTATGGTATTGAAGTAGCTAAACTTGCAGGTATACCTCAAAGTGTGGTGCAAAGAGCTAAGATTATCTTGCAACATCTTGAAAAATATAAACAAGTTAATGCGCAATCTTTCACAGAACTTGTTGAAGACCAAGCCTTACTGCCTGGTATAGTCAAACCAAAAAAGCAAGATAAGCAAGAAAGTTTTGTTATGCCTGAGGCTAAAGAACAAAAGCATCCATTAATAGAAAGTCTTATGGATTTAAAACCTGAAGAAATTTCACCTATGCAAGCATTGAATATGATTATAGAGTGGAAGAAACTTTGGGGAATTCCAAATGAAATAGATGAAGTATAAATCAATTAAAAGAGGAAGATATGAAATTTAAAAAAGTTTTAATTATAGCATTAAGTCTACTTGCCCTATCATCAATAGCATGTGGAAGAAAAGATTATCCGTCACCATCAGTGGTTGACGATACCTTTACTTGGAATAATCCATCAGCTATAGCGCAAGGTGAATGCATTTCTTTTTCAGCGCATGTCGGTGGTAATGCACAAAATCTTGCTGTAATTGTTCTTGAAGTGCAAAATTTAGACGATTCTTGCAGGGGTTGTCCATTTGTAGCAAATATGTCTGAAAGAATTTATGCAACTGAAGTTCTTGATATGGCTTCATCTACTGTAAGTATTAACTATTGCCCAACGAGAATTACTGATGAATACAGATGGCGATTTGTAGGCATTAATAAAATTCGCGGTGTTGCGCATGTAAACTCTCAAGTCATGGTGCTCGACACAAGAACAAATATGCAAGAAAGAATTTCTATCACTGATATTGACTAATCTTTGTTTATGCCTTCGGCGACCAAGAGGATTATCCTCACGGGACTACCGCCCTTTGGAAACCCTAATATCGCGCGGCTAAGCAAATATTAGGGCTAAAGCAGTTTTTTATTTTTTGTTTGCGGAAAAGTTTTAAGCTTCGCTTAAATATTTTTCCGCTTTAAGAATGGGTTTTTCCTTATAGCAATTTCAAGTGAGGAATATAGTGTAAGATACATGTTCACTTCGTTCACATGTTCCTTATAAAATTCGCAAAATCTTTGAATTTGGAAACACAATCTAAATTATTTTAAATTATCCATTTATTGCTTTTTAAGGAGGGGGAGAGTTTGAGAGGGGGAAACTCATTTTTCTCAGAAAAATGCGGTTCCCCCTCTCAAGCAATTATTCCGTTATATTATTCCTTTATATTGCCTTTCATTCTTTCCAATTCTTTTTGCTTTTGAGAATCACTTAAAGGAAAGCATTTTGTATAGGTTTTATTATCATGCACTTCTTTTTCAACAAAGAAATGCTTATTTGCATAGGCAGCTAAATTTGGCCAATGCGTAATTAAAAGCATTTGCTGTTTTTTTGCTAAAGCATCTAATCTTTGTGCGACTTTATTGAGTGTATTACCGCCTATGCCGGCATCTACCTCGTCAAAAATCAAGAGCGAAAGGTCTGAATGCACTTGAAGCGAAGTTATCGCAAGCAGGAAACGAGACAATTCACCACCTGATGCAATTTTGTCTAAGGCTTGTGGCGGTTGACCAGGGTTTGGTGCAAACAAGAGGGTATAGCAATCTTCTATAGAAGCTTCAAGTTCTTTAAAAGTTGGCCAAAGTTGTTTTGAATGAATATCTGTTAATATATCAAGACCTTCTGAAAAACCAAGCCCATTTAATTCTTCTTTTAAAAGAGAACAAAACTTTTCACCAGCGATTTTTCTTGCTGCATTGAGTTTTTTCAAGTCTTCTTGTAAGAGTAGAATCAAAGCATGCTCTTGTTTATCTGCTTGCATCAAATCAAGTTCAGCTGTGTCTAAGAAGTTTAAGTTTTCTTCAATTTCTTCTTGTAGGTTGAGTATTTCAGGAATAGTTCTGCGTAACTTTCTTTTGAGCTGCGCTAATTCATACAATCTTTCTTCAATGCTTTCTAAATCAATGTCATCATTATCAGGAATAAGCTTTACAGTTCGTATTCTTTGCTCTATATCATTGAGAGATTGAATAAATTCTTGAATTATTTCAACATCATCTGCAAAAGTTTCTTCTGCTTCTGTAAGCTGACTCACAATTCTTTCTAAAGCTGAACATTGTGAAGAAAGTGAAGGGTCTGAACGCAATAAAGTAAGTGCTTTGTCTTGCAAATGTATATATTTTTCAAAAGAACGCATTTCTTGTCTTAATGCTTCAAGTTTTTCTTCTTCATCTGGTTCAGGTTTAACTTTTAAAATAATTTCTTGCTGGCTTTCAAGAAGTTCTCTTTTATCTCTTAACTCTTCAATTCTTTTGACTAAATTCTTTTTATATAGTGAAATTTCTTTAAGCTTTGAAAGGCTTTCTTCTTTTGCTATAAGTGTTTCCTTGGCATTATTATCAAGATAGCCATCTATAAGATTTGCTTGATAGGAAGCTTGCAATAATTTTTGTTGCCCATGCTGTGAAGCGTGTAAGATAAGACTTTGTCTTAATTCTTTAATACTATCTTGACTGGCAAGGTCGCCATTTAAAAAGAAGCGTGATCTGCCTGTTGAAGCAAGAAGTTCACGTTTAATAATAAGCTCTTGATTATCTTTAATAAAAATAGCTTGAACTTCGGCTTTTTCTGCTTCTGGTCTTATAAGTTTTGTTTCTAACTTTTCACCTAATAAAAAGTTAATCGCCTTTATAATGAAGGACTTACCTGCACCAGTTTCACCTGTAAGGACATTCATGCCTTGGGTAAAATCTAATTGCACTTCTTCAATAAGCGCTAAATTTTTTATATGAAGAAATTCAAGCATACTATCCTCAAAATATTAATTATTTTCTTTCATTCTTGGGTCAAGCCAATCTCTTAAAGCTTCGCCTAAAAGATTATAGCCTAAAACTGTGATAACTATTGCAATTCCAGGATAAAGAGAAATCCAAGGTGCAAGTTCTAATACATTTTTACCTTCAAGTAAGATATTTCCCCATGAAGCGTCAGGCGGCTGCACGCCAATCCCTAAGAAAGAAAGAGACGACTCCACCAAGATAGCTCCAGCAATTCCAAGGGTCATTGAAACAAGCACTGGCGCAAGGACATTTGGTAAAACATGCACGATTAAAATTCTTAAAGACGAAGCCCCTGAAAGCTTAGTTGCAGAAATAAATTCCCTTTGCTTCATTGAAAGAGTTTCAGCGCGCACAAGCCTTGCAACTCCCATCCACGAAGTAAGCCCAATGACAGACATAATGGTGAAAATATTGGGTTCTAAAAATGTGATGACAGCTAAAATGAGAAAAAATGAAGGAAAACAGAGCATTATGTCAACAAAACGCATCATTATCTCGTCAATAATACCGCCAAAATAGCCTGAAATTAATCCGATTACAGAACCTATAAAGGAAGAAATGCTCACAGCAACAAAGCCCACAAGTAAAGAAATGCGCGCACCATAGAGCATACGAGAAAAGAGGTCTCTACCAAGATCATCAGTACCAAATGGATGAAGAGCCGAAGGCGCTTCTAATGCGGCTAAGGGATCAATAGCATTAGGGTCAAAGGGAGCTATAATAGGGGCAAAAATAGCAAGCAATGCCATAGCTAAAACAATGCTAAAACCAAATATAAATAAGATGTTTTTCTTAATGACTTTCATTAGTTATCACCTTGTTTTTCAGAATAGCGAATGCGCGGGTCAGCTAATGCATAGGAGACATCTGCAAGTAAGTTTCCAACTAAGGTCAAAAAAGCGCCAATGACAAGATTTCCCATAATAAGAGGGTAGTCTCTACTCATCACACCACTATAAAAAAGTTGACCTAGTCCTGGAAGTGCAAAAATGCTTTCAATGATAACAGAACCACCAATCAAGCCAGGAATGGAAAGGCCTAAAAGAGTGATGATTGGCAAAAGGGCATTTCTAAATGCATGATGAAATAAAATCTTTGTTTCTGAAAGTCCTTTAGCTCTTGCAGTGAGAATATAGTCTTGCCTTAACACCTCAAGCATTGAAGAACGCGCAAAACGAGAAGCACCAGCTATGCTGCCTATTGTGCCAATCAATATAGGCATGGTGAGATGCCAAGCTATGTCTTTAAATTTATCAAAATTTGAAAGAGTGTCATAATTAAATGATGTCAGACCCGATATGGGAAACCACGCAAGCTCAATGCCAAAATAAATCATGCAAAGAAGTGCAAGCCAAAATGAAGGCATGGCAAAACCAAGAAAAACAAGTAAAGTGAGAAATTTATCTATAAATGTTCCCTGCTTATACGCAGAAATTATGCCAATTGGTAGAGCAATAATTAGGGTAAGCGCAAGAGAAATAACATTCATAGAAAGAGTAAGTGGCAATCTTTCAAGAATTTTGTCGATAACAGGTCTTGCGTCAGATGACATAGAATAGCCAAAGTCAAGACGTATCATACGAGAAAGCCAGTCAAAATATTGCTCAAGTAGAGGCTTATTCAGACCATAGAGTTCGTCAAGTTTAGCCTTGAGTGCATCTGTTGCAAGTGGATTGAGATTTGTTTGCAATTCAGTTGGAGAGCCAGGTGCTAAGTGTATGACACTAAAAGAGATAATAGTGATACCAAAAAGCACAATCAAAAGCCAACTAAGTTTTTTTATAAATACTTTCATGTATTTGCCTTAATGTAATAGATGTTAAAGAGTAATTTTATCTATCTGCATTAATCCATGTATGTATCAAAGCGCATTGTTCTTTCCATTCGCCTTGGTTCAGCCTTAATTGAAGAAATTGCTGATAAATATCATCAATTAATTCAAGACCTTTTTCTATAAGGTACATCTTTTCAAGAAAAAGCGCGTCTTGATTATCTTCGTCCTTATCTTCCTTACTTACAGCAGCAGTTTTGAAAGAATTAAGGGAAAAGTCCTCAGCTTTGCAATTAAATTGCCAGTTCAAATCCCCTTGTTCAAAACGAATAAGAGCAGAGACAACATACTTGCCAGTCAAAAGACCCATTTTCGCTTCTCTTAAAGAAGAATGAATACCAGAAACAGCAGCAGTTTCAGCTTGATCACCACTTCCGCCGCGTACTACTATTTTTTGATGTATATATAAAACATAAGGTTCGCTACTTTTAATAGTATTAAAAGTTCCGCCTCTTTCTTCTGAATGATACCAAAGCCAAGTAAGAAATTCTTGGCCAAGAATTGTGTCTATAGTTGTTTCTAAAGTTTGTGCCATTGTGTTCCTCAATGTATTTCGAGTAAATTTTTATACAAATGCTGTTGCTTGAAGAGAGTCTAATTGCGCGCTTGAATCTTCACCCATAATTTGCATAGCAAGAGAGTAGGGCGAAAGTTTCTCAATGCGAAGATTGAAAGTGAGGACAAAGTGCTCTTCAAAAAGGTCTATCATTTTTTGCTGGCTTGAAGCAAAGTATAATTTGCTTGACTTTATATCCCATACTACTTGAAATTCGGCTGGAATAGGCAAAAAGCGTGCAAGTAAAGTCTTTTTGACTAATTCCTTAAGTTCCGCACGTCTTTCTTTTGGTACAAATTTTCTTCCAAGCTCTTGTAATTTCATTTCTTCTTTCATTAATGCAATTCTGTAATGCTTTTTGAGAACTGCAGGCGGAATACGCCTTGTATCAAGCCTTAAAGAAAAGCATACATAGTGAGCTTTATCAACAACATTTCTTTCAAAAGCTGTGTCTAGCATATCATCAAAAGAAGTCCAGCCATACGCTCTTTCTTCGGCAGTGTCGTCTATATCGTTGATAGCGTACTTTCTTAAAAGCTCCGGAATTTGTTGCATAAGTTCTTGCGAAACAGGTTCAAGAACAGTAAATCTTGAAAATGTTGTGCTTGAATTTAAAAAGCTCATATACACCTCTTTATCATTTATTGTACAGAGATATTAACAGAATTATTGTGAAAAGTCTATATAATAAAAGAGCATTAAAAAGATGAGAATAATAACAAGAAGATAAAAAACTTATCTAGCTATCCCTACAAATGAAAAGATAATAAGGTAAAATATGATTTATAAAGGTACAAAATAAAAACAAAAAGAAACAACAACAGAAAACAGGTATAAGAATAAACAGGCTTAACAAGCTGAAATAGCTGTTGATTTTTATAAGTAATACAAAGCTCAATTTTTGAAAGTTTACATAATTTTCATTATGAGACATTTTTTATTATCACTTATGAAATAATATTACAGACTTTTTTCCTTTTACCCTTACTATAAGCACAATCTATCATCTCAAGTCGTTCATTGTTTCCAAAGCACATCTCTACGAAAATAGTTACTAACTTATATTAAATTAAATAAGCAATCTAAGTTTATGACTCTTATTAAGTTTCTTCTTATTATTTTTTTATTAAAAAAAAGAAGCCCTATAAATTCGATTTAAGGGCTGTCAATTTTTATTTTCATTCAAATATTCAAAAAAGTATCAACATTCAAAAAAAGTGCCTTTATATCGCTTTACAAGGGTGCATTGAAAATTTGTAAAATTTTAGGCTTTTATCTTTTCTTTTTCACACTTAATAAGTTTTTCTATGACATCAATGTCAGCTTTCAT
>CAYJHE010000014.1:0-23191 GCA_964369675.1 uncultured Desulfovibrionaceae bacterium
TGACTGGCAGTCAAGAGGTAGGGGGTTCAATCCCCCCCAGCTCCACCAGAAATTTCAAGGACTTATGAAAAATCATAAGTCCTTATTTTTTGTACTACCTTGTTTTATACTACTCCTGTACTACCTTTTGTAGTGAAAGAAAGTGAGAACTTTTGTAGTTTTGTTATGCTTATAATCTATAACAGCACAGCTTAGAATATTTACTCTCAGCTTACTCTGCAATAGCATATGTTCTTGTTCCGTCTTCATGGAAGAAGGTTATACGCATTTTATTTGTTTTGTCTGCTATTGCACCATTGTCTTGAACAATTAAATCAAGTTCAACAGGGCTTTTCACATCAACAGAAAATGTAGCATTATTAGGATTGAGAACAGTTCCCTTGTTTTCTACCTTGATGATACCCATAGCCGAAGTTTTTACGTCCTTAGTTTTCCAACTACCTGCAACACCACCTCTATTTTCAAGGCGGATAGCAATAATTGGACTATTGCCCTTTGCTAACACTTTAATAAGCGAATCATTTTTGTTATCTGAAACAAATTTATCAAAGCTCATGCTGTCCTTGTCATAAGGCATAATGACAGCTACACCAGGTTTTTTTGCTTCTGGAGCGATAAGTTTTGATGCAGAACTTGTACTTTGAGTAGAAGTTTTATCTTCTGTAACTGCTTTTACTTCTTCTTTTACTTCTTTTTTTTCTTCTGCTTTAGCAACACTTTTTTCTTCTACAGCTTGTGTTTTAGTTTTTGCTATTTCTTTTTTGCTCGCAGCTATAGCTTTAACTTCTTCTTTTTTTACAATGCTTTCTTTTTGTACTCCAGTTTTTACATCTGTAGAAGTGAACAATATAGGGCTTTGCTGATAAAGAAGGGGCATTATTGTACCATGGTAACTATAAGGACTATTCTTTTTTAATCGCATGTCATGGTATCTTATTCCTTTTATGCTCACTTCTAATCGGCTATTTGCACTTGGCTGATAGGCTTTCAAAGCATATTCTATCGATGACTGCGGCTTAATACGTTCGGAAAAAGTATTGCTTTTTAGAATAGTATCATTTGCATCTAAAAGTGATAGTTGGTATTCAACTGTTATTTGTTGCTCTAAACTATTTTTGATTGTGAGCTTATTTGTAGTTTTATCATAAGCATATGTAACAGCAGAAAATATTTTTTCTACATAAGGAATCGACTTTTGAATATTTTTATCTCTTTCTTCTTGAGCATTTTTATAGTAATCTTCTTGTGCTTGTCTTGATTCCATATATACACCGCGGGTTATTTTTGCAGGAGGGAATCGGTTGTATTGCCACATTCCTCCAGTTACTGGAACGACTTTTGAGTTTTCGTAAAAGCGTTCAAAAGAATGCCTATTATTTTCTTCGCCTACTTCTATCCTGTAAGGAGAAACCACAATTTGCATATCACCTTTTCTTACTTTTTCTAGGAAAAACATCATCTTCTCATTAATACTAAGTGTAGTTGAATGAGAAATTGCTTTTTCAGGAGGAATAGGTGTTCTTCTATCACCATTAAAAGTTATAAAATTATAATTTTTTCCCTCTTTATCTTGAAAGTAAAGACAAAAACTACTTGCTAACATATTTTCTTTATAGGTATTACGCGCACTCATTTCAAGAGCAAATTTCATACTATTACCATCTTGATAGACAGAATATTTACTGTTTTCAATTTTTAAAAAATCAAGCATTCCAGCAACAACAGCCATTGAAGCATATTTTTTTTCTAAGTTTACATATTCTGAATAAACTCTTTCTGACCTTGACTTAGCATTATTTTCAAAGCTTCTTAATGTATAACTAGAAAGCTCTCCTGATTTTTTAGAATCGTAAAAGCTTTTACCAATAAAGGCATTCCCTTCCTTCACAAAGAAGAAATACAAATTAGGTTGATATTGCAGTACGATAGACTTATTTGAAACATGAATAAATTTCGCATCTGAAAGTCTTGCAGAATTTAAGCCATATACAGAATCGTGTTTTTTTAGTGCTTCTAATGCTCCTTGAGCAAGAGAAGATTTTTTTGTTATATTATTTTCGCTAAACTCTGGGAAAAGCTCATGATATGCTTGTTGGCGAGCATTCTCGTATGCAGAAAATTTTACCCAGTAACGTATACTGTCAAAGTCAAAGTTTTTTATGTAATCTTCATATTTCTTTTCATTGAGCAAGGAACTTAATCCGCGTAAAAACAGTTGTGCTTCATTTGCTTTATACAAATGAGCATAGTTCATAGCTATTGCTAGGGTAAATGAATTTTTTTCTAAAAGACTGCGGTCTTTATTTTCTGCTATGATTTTATAACTTTCTTCATAAGGTGCTAGCAAGAAGTATTTTTTTTCATTCTTAGTTTGCAATGCTAGAATTATATTAGGATTTTTAAGGTCAATAACATGTAGTTCTGCTGTTTTTATGACCTCCTTATTCCATATCGGATTTGGATTTAATCGTGTAATTGTATTTGTTATATTACGAATATATTTTGCTATAGGATCTACTTGAGAAGTTAATTTTTCTTTAAGTGCATTTGTGTCTGCACAGCTTGCATAATTTGTTGCGCAAAGTGCGAAAGTGTTAAAATCTAAATACTTTGAAATTTCATCAATATTTTTTCCGCTTACCGCTTTTTCCATTGAGCTAAGCATTGGTATGATGACTTTTGAAACTTGAGTAATTTTTTCTTTTTTAGCCTTTTCAAGTGCTGCCAATCTTTCTGCTTCAATTTTTTCTAAACGTGCAAGTTCTTTTTTTGCAGAAGCATAAAGTTTGTCGTAGTTTTTTGCTAAAAGAGTTAGATATTCTTCTGGATTATATTCTAAAGCAGTTGAATTGCTAAATGGATAAAAAACTTGTGCTTCTCCCATTACATTTCCAACGATAGCTACTTGTGTCCAGATATCGTCTTCCTCTTTATAAAGTGCGTAAAAACTAAAAGCATCTTTTGCTAAAAATTCAAGCCATTCATTATACCTTTGTGTAAGCTCTTGTTCAGAAAGCTTTCTACTATCTTTAAAGTAAGTAAATTTCACAATAGCAAAGTCACCTTTTTGCCAAACTAATTCATGAAAATCTATATAAGGCTTTGAAAATAATACTTTAAAATCATTATCAGCAGCATCAGGAAGTTTTTTTCTATTATCCGATTCTACAGAGGGTAAAGAAAGAAGCAAACCCTGTTCTATTTGTTTTAAAAATTCTGGAGAATCAAGTTGAAGTGTTCTATCTGCTTGTACTAGGTTAATTTTATCGTATGACAACAAAACACGATATAAAGCATTTGCCAAATTTTCTGCTTCATCTTTTTTTTCTTTCGCACTAAGTTTACTTACTTCTAAAAACTGCTTTGCCATAGTGCCTTGAAAATCTTTTGCGTGTTTTTTGCGTAAAGCTAAAGCTTTTTCATGTGCTTCTTGAGCTTCTTTTTTAGCCGCAGCTAATTTAATATAAGTATTTCTATTTGTTACAGCAGAATCTATAGCTGCTTTACTGTTTCCACCCTGACCAAGTAAAAGCATTTTGTCGTCAACTTCTGCAAATGCATAAGAAAACTTTTGTCCATTGCTATAGGTAGCAGTAGCAGGGTAAAAGCTTTCTCCATCTATTTTTGTTTCTTTTCCGTATTCTAACTTTTCTAATATTTCAGGTGCAAAAGGAAGAAAAGAAAGTGTGCTTGCCCTTGATAAATTTGCCATTTCACCCGAACTGACTTCAGCTATCATAAAGTTATTTATTGCGCTTAAAAAAATACTTGTAGCTTCTTCATCTTTCTTGTTTCTTGCTGAAAAATAAGCTTTTCTTATTTCACTGCTATTTTTAATTCTTTGTGAAAAAGCATTATTCACATCTCCAGATTCTTCCATATATTTAATTATATTCGTCCAATACTCTTGTGGGACACGAGATCTAAACAAAGTGGCATCATTATTTTCTAGTGCCTGAATAATATCTTTTATCGCATCTTTAGCATTTTCACCACCTAAAAAGCCAGTGGAAAAGAAAAATGATAATAATAACATAACAATAAAATTAAATTTTTTTATTTTTTTCATACAGATATTCCTCTTTAATAAGGTCTTAGAATTTATTCAGGACTATAAACACCTTTCATTACATGAATAATCTCTGGCTCTTATGGCTTTCAAAAAGTTGTCGTGGAGCTCTTTTGAAGCCTTGGCAAAAGTATGCGCAGGAAAAATAAAAAGTATAGCAAATAGAACAAACATGAGCTTTTTCATACTAAACTCCCTAGTTAGAATATTTCTCTACATTATTCTTTGTTTTCGCCATTAAATCTTCATAGGAATAGGGATTAGCAAAAACAAGTGGCACTACTCCTTCATTTCTCCAATTTAATCCTTTTGGAGACATGAGAAGTTCTGTAGTTAAACTAAGTCTATTTTTACCTATCTTGAATACGCTTTGCGCGTAGGATTTACCAAATGTTGTTTCGCCAATATTCACGGCTCTTGCATTATCAACAAGGGCTAATATAAAGGCTTCTGCAGCACTTGCTGTTAAAGAATCTTGCCAAATGACAATATTTTTTAAATCTTTATATTCACCGTCTTTTGAAGTTCTAAATCTATTGAGTACTATTTCTTTTTGTTCTTGTTTTTTCTCAAAAACACTGACTAATGTGCCTTTTTGAAGAAATTCACTTGCGCTACGAAGAGCACTTTGAAAATTTCCGCCTGTATTTCCACGCACATCAATGACGATTTGTTCAATATCCTTTTCTTTATCTCCATTTCTATCAAGAGTAAACTTCTGTAAAAGTTCTTTTAATTTTTTTGCTGTATCTTCTTCAAAAGAATAAATTCTTATTCTTGCTATAGGGTTTTCATAAGTAATTTCAATGTTTTTAGCTTCTTGTTTCTGGCGTATTAATGAATAAACATATTCATTCTCATCACGTTTGACGCGAATATTCACTTTTGTATTTTCTTTTCCACGCACTAAGAGGGAAATATCTTCAAGCGAAAGATCTTTTACAATATAGTCGTCTACTGCAATAAGAATATCGCCTTCAGCTATGCCTGCTTTTTGTGCTTCTTGCCCATAATATGGATAACAAATAAAAGTATTTGCTTTATTTTTTACTAAGCTTATGCCTATACTACTATCAAAAACATTAACTATATTGACTTGTTCTTGAAGTTTTAGTGCCGAAGTCCATGTGCCCCATTTATCAAAGGAAGTCAAAAAAGACTGTATATCACTATCAGTCACTTCCGCTTTTTGCTGAAAATTTTTTAAAAGTTCAGAATTAGGTGATACAAATGCTTTTTCTTCTATAACATTAAGCAATTGTATCACCGTGTCGTCTGTATATTCATTTGCATAAAGCGAACTTTTAATGCTTATAAAAAACAGTATAAGCCAAAAGAAAATGCTTCGCATTTTTTACTCCAAAAGTAAGGCATCCATATCTTTTTGCAATTCATTATATTCTTTGCGTAGTTTTTCTAAGTATGCTTCTCTTGCAGCATCGTCTTGTTCACGATTTGCTTGTTGCATATTAGATTCAACTGAGCCCATGCGACCTTTTAAAATCGCTAGTTGTTGCGCTTGCTCGCTGTCTTTGGCTTTTGCTGCATCAAGGCGTTTTTTTAATTCATTCACACTTGAATTAAGTGAAGCTAATTGCTTTTTTTGTGCAGCTACTTTTGCTTCTTTAGAACTTTTTTCATCTGTCAAGCTTTCTGTTTGTTCTTTTTCTTGTTGTTGTTGTGCTTCAATAGCTGCAAGGCGATTTTCACGCTCTACTTTTCTTTGTTCATATGCATCTGGATTATACGAAAACAAGCCGCCTTGACTTGGGTCAGTTGAGCCTGCACAAGCACCTAATAATAGAGAGAGCATAATAAGCGATAGATATTTTTTGTGAAACATAATTTTTCCCTTATAGTTTTAAAAGTTATAAATTATATAGAGATTCGCATGGACATGTTTGCTAACTTGTTTGTTTCTGCTTTTAATTCTGCTATTTGAATTTCCATTTTTTCTATTTCGTGTTCAATAATATCTGCTTCTCTTGTATTGTTGTTTGTGCGGGCATCAGTCACAACAGTTTTTTGTTTATTAACTTCTGCTTCCATTGATGCGATCATTTCTTGCAATTCTTTTTGTCTTGAGTCTATCTTAGATTTTTCTGATTTTAATGTTTGAGAACTCACTTCTTGTCTGCGATAAGCTGCCATAAGTGTTGAAGATTCTTTGTCAAGTGTTGCTATTTCAGCTTTTAATTGTGCATTTTGTGCTATTAATTGTGTGTTTGTTTCTTGTGCTTGCAAAATACATGCGTCAAGCCACTCTTCTTGTGAGGCGTATTCAGCTTTACTATCTGCAATATGCTTGCCCACAAGTGCACCAGCACCAGCACCTACAACACCACCAATAAGTGCGCCTAAACCAGCACTGCCAGCAAGTTCACCAATAAGTGCGCCTAAACCAGCACCAACACCTGCGCCAACTAATGTGCCTTCGGTTGTTGTGCGGGTATGGTCGTTTTGAATGTTTGCACAACCTGTAGTCATTAGAGTTGCACATAAAATAAATGGAACAGCCTTTTTCATAATGTATTCTCCTTATTTAATTACATTTGTTTTAAAATTTTCTTTCCAAAGTAAAATGTCAGCTCTTTTGCTTTTATTAAATTGCTCGTAATGTGATTGTACGAGCGCAAGAGCTGCAAGTGCACGACCAATATCTTCTTTTGAAAGTTCTTGCGTATTTAATTTTATTTCTTCCTCCTTTTTACGCTCTTCAAAAGATTCTTTAACTAAATGTGATGGTAGATTATCTAGTGATGCCACACTATCACGATAGCGTTCAAGCACTTTATTAATAATATAAGAAACATCATCTAGGCGTTTTTGCCAAACAGGTAAATCATCTTGCCCAGCTTTTGCTTTTACTCTTTCTTCAAATGAAAGAAAACGTACCATTTGTTGCTGCATTTCTTGCCCTAAAAACATTGCTTGAGCGAGCCAAACTTTGGCTGCGTCTGCATCTGCTTTTTCACGCGCTTTGGCTGTAGTTTTTAACACAGATTCAGCATAGGCTAGTTCTTGACTGAGAATTTTTGTAGCCTCTTCTTGAGGCAGAGAACGTAATTTGGCTATACGAGCTAAAGCATCATTCATAGAAACATTTTCTTGGTCACTCACAGGTGCTACAGATAATGCAGCCGGAGTTGTGCTTCCTGCACCACTTCTATATTCTTCCCATGTGTCTTCTAAGTCGGCTATGGCGTCTCTATCAGTGAGTAAAGGTGCTGATAAGGCTAAACGCAAGCCCAGTGTGAGTTTTGCATTAGCTGATAGGCCGTTTCTGCGCTTAAGATAATACGGTTCTTCTTGTCTTAATGCGACATGCAGCCTATCTTCTTCCATCAAGAATGAGCCACCACGGCTAACAAAACCGCCACTACGCCCTTGATAATATTCAAGCTGATAAAGACTAGAAGTGATTTCTTGCACATTACCTAGAATATCATGTAAGCCAAGTGGATTTGGCTTTAATAAACCTATTTCTTTCATCTTACCATGCGAAGAAGAAGGGCCTGCAAACCACTCATATTCTTGAATTTTACTTTCGTAAGGCATAGGAGCTTCAAAAAGTGTCTTTTCTACTGCAGTGCCACCACGAGCAGCAAATTCCCATTCAATTTCAGTGGGTAATCTCACAAAAGCAGGGTAGTTTCCAGAATAAGGCAAGTCATCTTCAGCATTTGCATATAGCCATTGATTGAGTGCATCCATAAATGCTATGCTTTCAAAATAAGAAAGATTAGTTATTGGGAAATTCTCTTCTTCTTTTTTTATTTCTTTTCCTTCAAAATTTTTAGGCAAATTTCCCATGACTGCGCGGTATTGAGCTCTTGTTATTTCATATTTTCCCAAATAAAAAAGCCATAGATTTTCTTTTTCTTCATCAGCAAAACTTCCACTTAACATAACCTTTGTTGGCGGAGTGCGAAAGCTATCACTATCTACATCACCCATTAAAAAGGTAATGCCGTCAAAGGGGCTTGTAGCTTCAATATAGATTGGCCTAAAGGTAAAACAGGTATTATTAGGCCCAGGAAGAATGAGATCTCCCTCTGAAGGCTTAGGGTTACACAATTTTGTATCGTACTCTGCAAGAGCAGTATCTTGAAAAGAAAATTGCATAAGTAATGATGAAAAAATTAATAAGAAAATACGCATATAAACCCCTTTTATTATTCGTCTCTCAAGCCTTCAGAAGGTTCGATATTAAAAAGTCGCATAGAAGCAGTTATACCTGCTATAATTGCAGCAAGTAAAGCGAGTATAAATGAATAAACTTGCTGATCAAAACGTAGATAACATAAAAGCTCGCCTGGTAAAGTGAAATCTTGTGCTAGGCTATTTATTGCAAGTGAACTTGCATGGTATATCAAGAGTGCAAGCAAAAAGCCTAAGCTTGTCATAATAATTGATGCACAAAGAGGAAAGGCACACAAAGAAGTTGCGTTCATGCCAAGTAATCTCAACACAGCAAAAGAACGCCTTTTTCTTTCAACGCTTGCATAAAGAGAAGCGAGCAAGCAAATCGCACCACCAATTAAGGCAATGCTTGTTATCGCCCCTATAATAATGTTGAGGTATTTGTCCATTAACTTTACTCTTTGGATTTCTGCAGAACGTGTTTTTATGCTAAGACCTGTTTCTTCAAGTTCTTTAGCTAAAAGTTCAACCTCATCAAGTGATTTTGCATACATTCTAAAACGTGAATAGCTTTCTCTACCAAGCAAAAGTTCTATTTTCTTTTCCACATTTCCTTCAATTTCATTTATAATAAGTTGTCTTTCAAGTAGTAAATTTAATTGCCCAACAAAACCAACTGAAGAATAAGCTTCGTTATTTTCTACTTTCTCGCTCGATAAAATATTCACTGTAAAATCAATATGTTCTTCACTAGGTGTTTGAATGTTTGCTCTTGCTTTAGTCTCTGAAAATTTTTGCGCATTTTCTTTTGAAAGAATTAAATAATTTGGCATTATTTCAGGATTATTCCATTCACTTTGACTTATTTCACTAAAACCTTCTTCTTCTAATGAAAAATAACTAAGCCCCTCCCATATTGTTTTACTTTCAAAAGGCGTAGATTTTAATTCAAGGTTGACAGTGGAAGAAGCATTTTCTAACTCTATATTAATGGCTTCGCCCTGCTTTCCAGACATAGGGATAAGGACAAATTCTTTCCCGCGCAATAAGTTATTAATTTCTTTTATTTTAAAAGCATTTATAGGAATATTGCCAGTTTGTAGCAAAACAGTATGCCAAGTCGAATCATTCAAGATATCTTTCGTAGAAGTCTCTTTTGTTATATCATCTATTTTAATAAAGCCTGTACGCTGTCTGATTTGGGCCTGCAAAATTGGATTTAAAACTTCTTTTGTATAGAGAAGTGCTGAGTAATAGACAGGATATGCTGTAGGAAGTTCGCCCTTCCATTCGTATGCAGGAACAGCAAAACCGTCTTTAAATTGCTCCATTCTTTCAAGTAGAATCAGTGGAACATAAACAATTTCTCGTCCAGAAGCATGGGGAGGCAAAATATCAATAACTTTTAATTTCCTGCTCACATTCTCAATTCCGCCGCCTTTTTTTTGTCTTGATACGGACACTTCTAAAGTATGATTTTTTTCAGCTTTAAGTTTTTCTGCAAGAGGAGTAGTAAGGACACAAGAGCCTTCATTGGGTATAGAAATATGATAGCTTTTGAGCAACCAATCACCCTCACCAGTTGGCTGCATGTCTGAACGAATAGTTTTTTGCTTCTCATCTTGCGCATCAAGGTTTTTAAAAGTCCCACTCACACCAAGTTCACGCGTTTTAGGCACCAAAAAAGCAAGGTGAGGGTTTTTTCTCCACTCTTCAAACCAAGTTGTATCTAAGCTTGAAGTTCCTTGTGGAATAATTTCCATATAGCTTGGATCATTAATCATACGCTGGCGCATAACCTCAATGACGCCATTCTTTAAGCCAAAAAACAAAAGCAAAGGCACTGTTATAGAAGCAACAGTAAGTATGAGGCATATTGTCATGCGTAAATCATGGCGCAAATCTTTGCACGACATCCATATAGCAGAACATAACTCACGCATTACTTCGTCTCCATACTATATTCTTTAACACGCCAGTTAAGAGTTGAGTGAACTTCGTCTTTAGCTATAGTTGTGAGACTAAATTCTGACCATGCATTGACATGATTCTTCATCAACTCTCTGTCATGACTAACAATTATAGCAGAAGCATTGCAGGTTTCAACAACTTTGCACAAAATTGCACATATATTTTCAGCTGTTTCAATATCAACCGCTGCTGTGGGTTCATCGGCTAAAACAATTGAGGGGGAATGTATAAGAGCTCTTGCTATGGCTACTCTTTGCCTTTGCCCACCAGAAAGGTGTTGTGGCTTTTTATTAATTTGTCCTTCAATACCAAGTGTTTCTACAAGTTCTTCAAACCTCTTCCTTGCCTCTTGTTTCTTTACACCCAAAAGCTTTGCTGGCAACATTATATTTTCTTGCACATTAAGAAAAGGAAGAAGGCCGCCAGATTGTAATACATAGCCTAATCTTTCTTTTCTGATGCGAGCTAATACCGAAGCTTCAGCTCGCATCAAGTCAAGCATATTATTATATTTATCATTAATCTGCAAAGTGCCTGTGTCAGGATGTAAGATAAGGGCAAGAATATCAAGCAAGGTTGATTTTCCACATCCGCTTTGTCCTACAACAGCAACTATATCACCTGCTTGCAACTCTAAATGAGGGATATGCAAGCAAAATACAGCTCCGTTCTTTTCTCTTCTTAGGCCTAAGTCTTTTGCAGATAAATGCATCATGGCAATAAATCCAATGGTATTGGTGTAACAAAATCATCAGGAGCATCACCTTTATTTAATGCAACCCACTGATCTGGAGTTTCATGCAAACTTTGATAAGCAGCAATCTTACTACGAAGGCTTTCAATAAATTGATCTTGCTCATCAGGCCCAAGGCTTTCCCATAGTTCTGAAGACATTGTCATGATTTGGCTTTCATAAGGTAAGCCATCTAAGAATGATGGAACAAGGCCTGAATCTTTAAGAGTTTTAGCTTGGGCTAATTGGTCAGCATTACGCGAAGCAACAGAAGATACACTTTGCAATGTAGTGAAGAAGTCATCACTTGTCATTTGTGAATCTGTGCCAGCTATAATGAGGTCGTTCAAAACACCTGCCAAAGAGTCTAATTGACGTTTTGAAACAAGTAAGCGCACATCAAGAGCTTGAATTGAAGGGTCAAGTAAGTCTTTATCTGTTACCCATGCTTCAATATCACTTGGTGGCTCAACTTCAGCGGCACTACCAAGCCAAGTTACTGTAGCAGCTTTCAGTGCTTGTTGAATTTCTTCCTTGCTTGGTGATGAAGTGTCTTTAGCTTCTGGAGCAGGTGCAGTTTTTTCTTCTTGTTTTAGGGCTACTTCATCTACGCTTGTATTTTTCAAAGTCGCTTCTAAATATAATGCAATTTGGTCGGTAAGTTCTTTAGATTTTTCAACAAATTTTGCTTTGTCTGAGGATGGCATACTCCAAATAAGTTCTTTTTCTGCACCAGGATTTAATGCCAATGCCTTGAATTGACGATTAGCAAGCCTGTTATATCTTCTATTTATTTTAGGGTTTATATGCATAGAAATAATAGTCACTTTATTTTCACTAGCTAGAGTTCGTATAGTTTTTTCATCAAGACTTGTTGTATTCCACTTATGCCCTAATTCGTGAGCTGGAGCATCACCAATAAGCACTATAATACGCAAAGAATCTTTACGCCACGCAGTTTTTGTGATAGCATCGTGCACGCCAGCAAAGACATCTTCATTCACATCAACGGAGTCTGTTGTTGTTTCTTTAACATCTTTTAATGTTGTAAGAAAATCATCTATTGGTTTTAATTCAGGTGTGAAATTATGAGTTAAGTAGCCTATGTCTTTGATTTCTGTTGGGTCACGATATGCCCAAATACCAAAAGCAATTCTTGAACCCACTTCTTTTTTTGAAGAAAGATCAAAGCTCATTTTTTGTAGGGTATTACGGATTTCTTCAATATAAGGTTGCATACTACGAGTTGTATCCATAACAAAGACAACATCATACTTTGCATTTGCCTTCTGTGCTTCATGAGATTCTTCTGTTGCAGTTGCACCTGCTGCGTATTCAGTATTTGTACGGATATCACTTGCATTGTCGCGTTTAGCATCGGCGTCACCGTTTACGGCGGCAAGCATCAATTTACGCCCTTCATAGCTCTCCATTTGTATGGTTTCATGCTCTAAAATTGGCAATAAATAAAATTGCTTTGAAATATCTACAGCAAGCTTAGGCTCTACAGAAATAACAGGAAATTCCTTTGGCAAAGGAGTTGTTGCTGCATTATTTATTTGTGAATAAAGTTCTTTCACTTTTGCTTCACGCGTAGTAGGTGTTTCTTTTAATAAATTGTTTAATTCATCATCAAATTCAAACATCAAAACAGGATTGCGCCCTTCTGGATGGCTATAAGCTAAACACATAGTTTGCTTCCATTCAAATACATCAGAAGATTTTATAAAGCCAGCAATCTTGCCTTTTTCATCAGTGCCAACTTCATAAAAGCCTAAACCTGCTGCACGGGCTTCTCCACCTGGTCTTGTGTAGACAAAATAAGATTGGAAAACAGGAAGTTGCCCTTCAATCGGGTTTGCTCCTGCTTCATCTGAGTACAAAACAGCATGTGGCCGTGTAAGCACCCTTAAAGGAAGAGGAGAACCTTCCTCAATACTTACAGGTTTACGCTCCTGTGCGTATAAGCTATAGGGAAGAAAAATGCTTATAGCCAATAGCAAAATGAGAGATTTCAAACTTTTAATAAGAGTATTCATATTCACCTCAATAAAATAATATTAAATCAAATACTAAAACACAAAAAAAGCTGTAAAAGACAAAAAAAGCTGTAAAACACAGAAAAGCTGTAAAACACAGAAAAGTTGTAAAAGCTGTAAAAGACAAAAAAAGCTGTAAAACACAGAAAAGCTGTAAAAAAAGCTATAAAAAACTACAAAACAAAAAAAAGTAACTTTAAATTAGTCTATACTAACTCTATGCCTTTGTCAAAGAAAATAAAGCAAAATATCATTAAAAATTAATAATACTGCCATTATTTTCTTTACTTTTAGCGTTCTACAATAGAATAAGCACGAGAAGCGTCTTGATGATAAAAAATCACTCGTATACGATTTTTAGCATCTGTGATGGCACCTTGATCCTGAAAACAAAGAGCAAGGGGAGTTTCTTGGCTCACATCTAAAGCAAAAGAAGCGTCCTCTGGATTGATAAGTATATTATCTTTTTTTACAGCAAGAACACCAGATGCACTGTTTTTTACATCTTTAGTTTTCCAACTTGTTGATATATCATTATACTTTCAATGCGAATGGCTATAAGAGGGCTTTGCCCTAGTGCAATAACCTCAAGACATGAATCAGTATTTTTATCAGCAGTAAAGGAAGTTAAACTCATATAGCTTTGGGTAGATTTCAACAAAAATGCAAGAAGCGCCGCAGAGGGCATTTTTAGTGGTTTAAAAGAATAAGCACCAATAGAACTTACTATGCTTGCTTCTGAACCTATTTGTGAATTTGAATTAATTCCTTTAACTAGAATAGAATCAATTTGCTTTGAATTTAAACCACTTAGTAGAGTCGATTCAATTGTATAATCAGAAATTAATTTTGTGTTTTGTATATTTGTTTCAGAATATATTTTATTGCCGTGATATTCAATACTATCTATAGAAGTATCAAGAAGGGCAGTAAAGAATTCTTCATTATAAGCCTTTTTAGCAAGGGCAATAGTTTTAGCTAAATTTTGCGTCCAATTATTTACAACAAAACTTTTTAAACTAAAATCCTGAGAAATAAGAGAGGAAGAAAATTTAAAACGTGCATTAGTAAGTGTAATTTTTTCTGCAACAAGAGGTCTTCCCTTTGTGAGAGGATTTATTGCAGCTATATTGGGTTTAAGAATAACAACTTCTTCAATATATAGTTTTAATGTAATATTTAATTGTAATAGTTGATAGAAAACTTTCTCTATTTTTTATCATTGTTTTTTTCTAAAAATTCATTAATACCATGACGTTAAAGCATGTTTTAAATTTCTTTATCACCTATTTGTTACTATGCAAAAACTCCCACTTCCAGACATGAAATTCTTTATTCTATAATAAATATAGCTTTTTGCAGACATAATATACTCTTTTTAATTAGAGTAGACTATTAACAAAGTTATATTATTCTAATTATAAAAGTAAATCAATAAATTTTTTTTGCAAAGTGCTTAAATAAAAGTACTCCAAAACTATTTACTTGACCTTAGCTGAGTTTCATATGCTGTTCAAAGCTGTTCACAACGGTGCACAACATAGGGAAGCAGTAAGGCATCAACATAAAATTGCTACTTCATAAGCTCGTTACGAATATTTGAGCCTATATCAGCTCTTTTTACCTTCTTTAAGAAAAAGAGGAAATATACGAACTTGATGAAGTAATGGCAATACATATAAAGAGAATATTAAAACAGTGCCACTATAAAATAAATGGGAAAAATGGCGCAGCAGAACTTTTACAAATTAATCCAAGTACTTTAAGGAAAAGAATGAAGAAATTGAATATAGATATAGATTCTATTAATTCCTAGAGTTGAGGCTTTGCTATTAGAGATAGTTTTTTGATATTGATAAAGAGCGTAATTCTTTTAATAAAAGAGCAAAGTTAGCAAGTTTTATTTCCGGCATATTTTTTAGAATGAGTGTGTCTTGCTTAGCTTCTATAATGACCACTTCTGTAGGGTCGTTATAGCTTAATTTTTCTTTGTATTCTACACCATTGATTTCTTTATAGGGGATTTTTAATACATTTTTAAAAGTCTCTTTGTAGTAGATAGAATTATCAGAGAATACAATTCCTGCTTCTGTATTTAAAAAGCCCTTATCCAAAAGACAATAGATATTTTTTTCTGAAATCGCTTGCGAACCAATTGTTCTTATTACTTTATTAATTTTTTGTTTTGGTATACTTGGGCTGATAAAGGTGTTTTTGACAAAAACTCTTGAATAGTATTTTGAAATAACATCTAGTATAGGATCACTTGTCTCCTTGATTTCTACCTTATTGTTTTGATTTTTACTTTGTAGGGTTTGAACTTCTTTATTGTTTTTTTCATTTTTCTTCAATGGTTTAGCTTGTGCTTTTTCAGGTTGAGAAGCTTTGATAACACTGTCTGTTGAAATAAATTCACCCATGTCAATGACTTCTTCTTCATATACTTCTTCTTCTTCATGCACTTTTGCCGCTTTTTGTTTTTGCGTGTTTTGTTGTTTAGATGCTTGAACGTGTGTAGCTTTTTGATTTATTTGCGAATTTCCCCCTTTGCTTTGAGCTGTAAATATACGCGATGTGTCTGATATGTCGGTGTTATTTGTGCTTTCTTGCATAGAAAATTCAATGCTAGCGAGTTGCGAAGTCTTAGGTAAGATATTATCTAAGGCATCTTTAAGGGATTTTATATGTTTCTTTAATGAAAACACACCAAAGAAAGAAGCATTTTCAAACTCTTTATTTTCTGTTATAGTTACATTTTTTGGAAGAGTTCTTTTTTCGATTTGTGTTTCATTATTTGCTGGCTCATTGTCAAAGCCTTCTTTTACTTCTACTTTTTGTTTTCTCAAAAAAGCCTTTCTTAAAAGCATTGCTAAACTAGGGTGAGGAAGTTCTCTTCTCGAAGGTGTTCTTCCGTGTTCTTCAAAAAAGTTAAATATATCAATAATATGTTTGTTTTTACTGAGAATGGCATAGTCAAGAGCTTTTCTTCCGTCTTTATCAATAATATCAGCATGTGCGCCATGATTGAGAAGATACTTTGCCGCAGCTGCATTTCCTTGTAAGACTGCATGAATAAGGGCACTTTGTCCTTTATGGTCGACTTGATTGATGAGAGCATTGCCAGCCAAAAGTTTTTGTATTGCATCAAGATGTCCATTTTCAGCAGCAAACATAAGTGCAGTGCCGCCCCATTTATTGATAATGTTGATGTCTGCGCCAGCTTCAATGAATATATCAATAAGTTCGAGGTCTGCTTTATGGGCAGCACGCATAAGGGCTGTGCCTAAGGTATTGTCAACAATATCTAAATTTGCATTATTATCGATAAGCAATTTCACAGCCTTAATATGCTGTCTTCTTGCGGCATAGATAAGCGGAGTTCTGTTGTCTAAATCTTTTGCGTCTATGTCTGCATTATTCTCTAAAAGAGCGCGTATTGTGCCTGTATCATTGCTCAAAGCGGCGTAGTGGAGGGCAGAGCGAGAATTTTCGTCAGAAGTACCTTTGATTTTTGAGCGTTCTAAAAGAATTCTTGTTGCTGCAGACTCGCCTTTGAGTGAGGCATACATAAGGGCAGTGAGATTTTTATTGTCTACTGCTTCTGTGTCTGCATTTGCATCTAGTAAGAGGAGAAGGGATTCTGTAGAGCTTTGTACAGCAGCATTCATAAGAGGTGTTCTTCCGTGCTTATCCTTAATTTCAGTGTTTGCATTATGTGAAAGCAGAAGGTTTACAATATCGTGATGAGAAAAAGAAGTGGCACAATGAAGGGCAGTTGCGCCTTGAATATCTTTTGCATCTATATTAGCATTTCTTTCAAGAAGGAGCCTGACAGCCTCAGTTTTGCCAAGGGTAGCGCACTGTATAAGAGGGGTGGCATTTTGCGTGTTCTTTTCTTCAATATTTGCGCCTGCATTTATAAGTATTTTGGCTATTTCAAGATTTTTGCAAGCAAGAGCAAGCATGAGTGGTGTTCTGCCGCTAGAGTCTTTTGATTTAAAGTCGGCGCCGTTTTCTATGAGCGATTTTACAGCTTTAACATCTTCTTCTTTGATAGCAGAAATAAGCGGCTTGTTCGCTTTTTGTTCATTGATGTCTGCACCATAACTTGATAGAAGAGCTATCATTTGATATTGCTTTGCGCGAGTAGCAAGCATGAAGGGAGTATTGTGGTGTTTATCTCTTGCATTAATATTGGCATTTGCCCCTAAAAGTGCTTTTGCTATATCTTCATAGCCTTTTATGACTGCGTACATAAGAGCAGTTCTTCCGCTGCTATCTTCTTCTTCAAGCTTTGCCTTTGCTCGCAATAAAGTATTGAGAACAGAAAGGTCGTTTTTCACTGTCGCGCATATAAGGGGACTTATATTATTGTAACTTTTTTTATTGATGTCAGCATTCTTGGCAATAAGTGCTTTTAGTGCAACTATATGCCCTTTTTCGCAACATGTGTAGAGTGCGCTATGTCCTTTTTCATCAACATCGTCTATCTTTGCATTTTTTTCTATTAAAAATTCTATTACGTTAGCATTTCCATGCATTGCTGCATGCATAAGTGCAGAGCGGCCTTGATTATCCTTTGCATTGATTTGCGCGCCTTTTGAGAGAAGGTATTGTATTGTTTTTATATGTCCACTTGCGGCAGCGTGCATAAGTGCAGTTCTGCCTTGGCTGTCTTTAGCCTTGACGTTTGCGCCATGAGTCAAAAGAAATTCGATTATTGCATTATGCCCTTTTGCAGAAGCTTGCATGCTTGGGGTCAATTCATCTTTGTCTTTTGCTTCGATGTTTGCGCCTGCTTTTAAAAGCACTTCAACACTTTCTACACTTTGCGCCGCACACGCTTGCATAAGAGGTGTTTTCTGTGCAAAGTCTTTTGCTTCAATGTCTGCTCCATTTTCTATGAGCAGGTTGATCGCTTTTTTATTGCCATTAAGGGCTGCAATATTGAGAGGAGTTCTTTTGTCGGCGTCTCTTGCTTCAATGTTTGCGCCAGTATTTAAAAGAAGTTTTATGAGGTTTTCATTTTTCTTTTCAGCAGCATAGATGAGCGCGCTTTTATTATCATTGCTTCTTTGTTCAACATTTGCTCCTTTTTTGAGGAGTAGTGCAACAACTTTATCATGTCCGCATTCAGCTGCGTGCAAGAGAGCTGTTTTATTGTCTATATCACACAATTCAAGATTTGCTTGTCTATCAAGAAGTAATTGAACTAGTTCAGGCTTGTTGTTTTTTGAGGCAAGCATAAGTGCAGTCATGCCATCACTGAAAGTTTGGTTTACATTTGCGCCGCTATCAAGCACATTTTTAATGCCAGTTACGTCAAAATTGAGTAAGGCGCTAATATATTTGTTTTCTAATAAACTCATGAATGACCTCATTTTTAGCTATCAACAAAAGCCGACTAGTAGTTAAAGGGTGAAGTTTTTGTTTTTGTTGATTAGTTCAATAAAATCAGTTTCTTTTAGAGGTTTTGCAAAATAATAGCCTTGCGCAATATCGCAGTCTATTTCTTTTAGCCATTTTGCTTGTTCTTTCTTTTCTATGCCTTCAGCAACAATCTTCATACCAAGCTCTTTTGCAAGTTGAATGACTTGCTGAACAACCATAGAGCCACGACGTGAGTCTTCATGAAAGTCAAGAAAGACCTTATCAAGTTTGAGCACATCAACCTCTATCACACTGAGCCTGTTTAGTGAAGAGTTGCCTGCGCCAAAGTCGTCCATAGCCACACTAAAGCCGATTTTGTGGAGGATACTAATAATTGTTGGCAAAGTTTCTTCAAAGGCACCGATGGCAGATTCTGTGATTTCTATTTCTATTTGTGAAGGTGAAATCTTGTATTGTTTTAATAATTCAACCATTTGCTTGATAAGAGCTTTTTTTGAAAGTGTTATTGGTGAAACATTGATAGCTATTTTTGAAGAAGCAAAACTTTCTCTATTTTTCTGTATAAAAGCGCACACTTCTTCAAAGACATAGATTTCTAATTGTGAAATAAAGCCATTTTCTTCCATAATAGGAATGAAGGAGCTTGGGTAGATTGGTTCACCTATTGGTGGAATCCATCTAACAAGGGCTTCTGCGCCTATGATATTTAGTGAATTAAAGGCTACTTTAGGCTGATAATGGACTTTAAATTCTTTGTTCTTGATAGCATGTTCCATGCGGTAGATAATATTGAGTAGCTGAGAGCTTTTTTTGCGCATGTCTTCATTAAATTCAACAAATGAAGTGCTGTGAGACTTCTTTGCTTCTTGGTGAGCTATATTGACATTATCAAGAAGGTCATTCATGAGTTCGCCTTCTTCGCTATTCATGCAATAAGCAATGGACATTTTTAAAGAATAGCTTTCACCAACAACTGCCTTTATGCTTGGGGCAAGATAAGAGTTGACAACGTCTTTAATTTTTAAACCCTCTTCTACCTTTTTATAAATTAAAAACTGTTCTGCAATGCGTCTTGTCATGATGACATTAAAGCCTTTATAGGCCTCAGAGAGAGCACTTGCCATTGCTTGAATTACCTTTGTGCCCTGATCTGTGCCGTAATAATTATTTATCATTCTAAAGTAATCTATGTCGAGAAGTATCATTTCGTATTCGTTTAATTCTGCTTTTGAAAGACTTTGATTTACTTCTGTTGTGAATTGCGAAAGTGACTTTAAATTAGTGACATCGTCCTTTGCAAGTATGCTCAGTGTGGAGCGTTGGCGGATAATAAGAATAAGGGCAAATAAAAGAGCAGAAAGAAAGCCTGCTGCAATAAGTATGTATTTTAAATTTCTTCTTATAAATTGTTCACTGCCAAAACTTGGGAGGTGTTCAGCCGTTTGACGTGCAATAATATTGTTTATTGTAGATTTTGGCTCTTTATTGATAATGATATTAAATAATTGAAGGTATTCATCACTTATTTTCTTTGAAATTTGGAAATTCAAAGCAAGGGGAATATTTAACGAATTTTGGAACTTTGCAACTGCAATAGTTGATGCAACAGTAGCTGTGCCAAGATTTGTGGCTATAATGGCTTCAACTTCCTTGGCAAGAAAAGCATCTATAAGGTCTTGTGTGTTGGTATAATGCATTATTTTTACAGCAGGATAATCTGCAAAAAAATCGCTGTATTTGAAGTTTATATAATTGATTAAACCTACTTGCGCATTCTCTGGAAGTCCGTATTGACTTTCATTGCTATAATCTTCTTTAGCATAGTTTTCTTGGAAGACAATGTTTAAATCAAAGCTAGTATAGGGGTCTGTGCCCTCATAAAAGCGTGCAATATGATTTCTTTCACCTATAAGAGAAATAAGAATGTCTAAGTCTTCAAACTCAGACCAGCTTGCTTCAAGGTCGAAGGGCACATATTCGACATGAAAACCGTATTCTTTGGCAAGGTTATTCATAAAATCAATAGAAACACCTGCAGGTTCGCCTAAAGCGTTTTCATACTGATAAGGCGCGTGATTATTCGAATAACCAACTCTGAAAGTTTTGCCCTCAAACAAAGTTGCTTCTTCTCTTCTCAGTGATCTATTTTGAAATTCATTGCCAAATTCTAGATATTTATCTGCAAGCAAGCGCGGGAAAGAGACATTTTCTATAAAAAATTCATAAAGTTTTCTATCAAGATAGTTGAGCAACTGTTCATTGCCAAGCTTAGAAAAGAAGTAAAGATTTCTGAGTTCAAGATTGAGCACAGAACTAAAGTGTTCGTCTGTGCGTTTAATGGAAGGGAAAAGATAAAAATCAGTCTCTAAATCTTGGTAATCGTATATACTACCGTAGATATATTGAACAGAAATATTATGTTCTTTTAGATACTTGTCTAAGAAAATGTTTCCGGGATTTCCCTCAAAAGTGGCTACTGTTTTCCCGTCTATTGACTGAGGGTCGTCATAAAAAATATTTTGATCGCCCTTTGTTGTAAGCGCGTATTGCACAAAGTGAACAGGCATTTTAGAAAAAAGAATGTCTTTTCTTTCTTCATTCATAGAGTGAAGTCCAGCAATATCAACTATGCCGTCTTGCACTGCTTTGCTGAGTGAACCTTTTATTTCAACAAATTCAAAATCTATATTTGCAAAGTCGCCAAATTTTTGTAAAAGGTCATAACCATAGCCTTTGTTGGCATAGGAGGTTGAGTCTCCAATAATTGTCATGCCTTCAATATAGCCAACTTTAATAATAGGTTTATGTCTTGTTGTGAGTAGGGAGGTGTCTAGTGTGGTGTTTAAGTCTTGTGGTGTTCTTTGTATTGTGATTTCAAGCGGGGGAGTTTCATTTTGCGCAAATAAAGAGGTTTTGAATTTTGCATTGTTTTCAGCTTGTGCGATAAAATAATTTTCGTTATTTGGACTATCGAAAGAGACATTTTCTATTTGCTGACTTGAAACAAGAGGAGGAAAAGAAAACAAGAAAAAAGCAAAAGCTGTGAAGCCGAAAACATAAAACCTATAAAGCATAAATAAACCGTAAATCCTAACAAATAGTAAGCTGATGAAATCGAACTATATATTTCATTTTCAATTAAAGAAATTTATCACATAAGGAGATAAGTTTCGCTAAAAATACATAAGTACTTTTATTGAAAACAAGACTTAACTATATAATAAGAAAAGATGGCTATTTTGTCAAGAACTAAGTTAAATGTTTATTGATTTTATGTTATAGTTATAATTTTAATACTGTAAATTTGACGAAGTAGGCAATAATAATAGAATATGTCTTTCTTTAATAAGTAAAGTGAAAAAAAGTACAAGCGATGCCTTCATGTGTTTAGTCTTGCTTTAGAAGATTGCTAAAATATTCTACTATTACAAATTTGACATAGAGCAATCTTTGGCATAGGCTTTCTCTATTCTTTAAAGACAAGCTGCATGAAGAATATAAAAAATAAATTAAGCAGGTTTAGTATGAATATAAAAGAAGTAAAACTCACAATTCTCGATGCCTTAGGTATAAAAATCAACGGGTTAAAAGATTCTACTCGTGAACATGTAAAATCTCTTGAACATTTGCCATGGAATGAATTGCAAGAAAAACTCTATGCTGAAAAGATACTTCCATGCACAGCTACAATGAAGGTAGATGAGCGCACTATGCACCATAAAAACAGACTTGCAGGCGGAGCATCGCTTGCTATGGCTGAATGTTTGGCTGGCTATGCTTCAAAAATGCTTTTTTGTGAAGAAGATGAATTTGCAACAGGCATGCAGGTTTCAGCGAATCATGTTTTTTCAGTAGAAGAAAATGAAGTGCTCACAGCAAAGGCTGATATAGTACACAGAGGAACAAAGACGCATGTCTGGAATGTTGACTTATTTAACGAAAAGGGTAGGCTTATTTCTTCGGCGCGAGTGACAAATATGATTATTAAACCTTAAAAATAATAAAGGAAAATATATGAGTAAAAGACAATGGCAAACAATTAAAGAATACGAAGAAATCTTCTTTGAATTTTACGAAGGTATTGCAAAAATCACAATTAATAGGGATAGATACAGAAATGCCTTCACGCCTACTACGGTTATGGAAATGAGTGAAGCACTTGTGCATTGCAGAAATAACCCTGATATTTGTGTGGTTGTGCTCACAGGTGTGGGTGAAACTGCTTTTTGCAGCGGTGGTGATATGAATGTAAAGGGGCATGGCGGTTATGTTGGCAAAGACGGTGTCGCGCGCCTCAATATTTTAGATGTGCAAAAGCAGATTCGTTCGCTTCCAAAGCCTGTGATAGCAATGGTAAATGGCTATGCTATTGGCGGAGGGCATGTTTTACATGTTGTGTGCGATATGACTATTGCTTCTGAAAATGCAATTTTTGGTCAAACAGGCCCAAGAGTAGGTTCTTTTGACGCTGGCTTTGGCTCTTCATATCTAGCGCGCATAGTAGGGCAGAAAAAAGCCAGAGAAATTTGGTTCATGTGTAAGAAATACAATGCGCAAGAAGCTTTAGATATGGGCTTAGTAAATAAAGTCGTACCTTTAGCTGAATTAGAAGACGAAGTTGTTTCATGGTGTGAAACATTGATGGAGCACAGCCCAATGGCGCTTCGAATGATAAAAGCAGGCCTAAATGCCGAATTAGACGGTCAAGCTGGTATTCAAGAACTAGCTGGTGATGCGACCTTGCTCTATTATCTCACAGAAGAAGCGCAAGAAGGCGGAAAGGCTTTCTTAGAAAAGCGTAAGCCTGATTTTAAGAAGTATCCAAAATTTCCATAGGATAAATTC
>CAYJHE010000015.1:0-16774 GCA_964369675.1 uncultured Desulfovibrionaceae bacterium
ATGGGCACAAGGTGACATTGAAATGCAAAAAGCAAGAATAGGTTAGGCTTTTGCCCAAATGATTGCTTTTTGTAATATAAATCTGGTTTAGAGCAGGTTTAGCTAGTGTAGAAGCTGTTCTAATGTCTTATCATTGTTTTGGCTTTTCATCTATTTGTGAACTGCAATTACAAGATTGTTTTGCTTTATCACCACAACAAGAGGATTGTGCAGAAGCGCATCCAACACATTTCACTCCTTTTCTTTTTTGCTGAATAATATAGCCTATAGCGAGTGCTAAAATAGCAACAATAATAAGAAGAACAAGAGTATTTGACATGTATTTCCTCCAAAAAAATAGGGTAAAAACAGGGTAAAAAACAGGGTATGTTTCTCCATTAAAATCTCTTAATTTAGAAACACACCCCAAACTCCTTTTGTATTTTGCACAAAATGGGAGTATTTATGTTTTAATTTTTAGCAATTATTGAGCATTTGCCAAATGGTATTTTGCTTCTGAAAGCTCATTACCTTTCTTGATAAGATAGACAAGGTAGCCAACTAAGGCAAGTGTGACAATAAGACCAGGAATGAAGCCAGCACCAAAAGCGCCCAAGGTAAAGAATGTGCCAATTTGATACACTAAGAAGGCAACAACAAAGCCAGTAGCAAATTGTAAACCAATACCTGCAAAGAGCCATTTTCTGTTTTCCATTTCAGCGTTCATCGCACCAATAGCAGCAAAGCAAGGAGGAGTGAAGAGGTTGAACATAAGGTAGGCTAGGGCAGCAACAGAAGTAAGTCCCATTACTTCTGCAACAGAAGAAGCACCTGAAACTAAAGCAAGTTCTTCTGTGTCAATAAAGTTTGTAATACCATAAACAACAGCTAATGTACCGACAACATTTTCTTTAGCAATAAAGCCAGTGATTGCAGCAGCAGCTAATTGCCATGCACCAAAGCCTAAAGGAATAAGAAGAATAGCAAAAGGACTAGCCAAAGTGGCTAATATACTTGTGTTTTCAGCGCCTTCAGCCACAATATTTAAGCTCATATCGAATGTTTGCATGATTTGTACAGCTGCATTACACACTAAGATAATTGTACCTGCTTTTATGATAAAGGCCTTACCGCGTGAAAGCATAGAAACAGTTGCTCTCCATATGCTAGGGAATTGGTATTCTGGAAGTTCCATAATAAAGAAGGAACGTGCATATTTTTCACCTGTTATGCGTAAGATAACAAAAGCACCAAAGACAATGAGGAAGATACCAACAAAGTACATTAAAGTTCCAACCCAAGGAGCATCAGCAAAGAAAACACCAGCAAATAATGCAATAACAGGAAGTTTTGCACCACATGGCATGAAAGGTGTGAGCATAGCAGTTGTTCTTCTTTGTCTTTCATTTCTGATAGTTCTTGTTGCCATAACACCAGGAATAGCACAGCCTGTGCCTATAACCATAGGAATAATGGACTTACCTGATAAGCCAACAATCTTTAAGAATCTGTCCATAACAACGGCAACTCTAGCCATATACCCGCAATCTTCGAGTAATGCGAGCAAGAAAAACATAACCATGATAAGTGGTAAGAAGCCAACAACAGCACCAACACCACCGATTATGCCATCAAGTAGAAGAGAGCTGAGGAAAGGTGAAACATCTTCGCCAAGTTGTCCTGCTGCAAATTCATAGAACATTTCAATATAACCACCAAGCCAGTCAGCAATCATTGTGCCAAGTGTTGTTTGTGAAATATAGAAAACACAATACATAACAAGCGCAAAGATTGGAATACCAAGGAATTTATTTGCAACAACACGGTCTACCAAGTCTTGCAAGCCTTGTGCATTGCTTTGTGTTTTACGCTTTTCTACTTGCGCTACAATAGAGTTTACAAAATCGTAACGCTTAATGTCAGCGGCGTTCACTTCTTCTTCTGTGTGCGCTTGTGCAGCTTGATAAGGTGCAGACTGGCTTCTTTGTTTTGATTCAACTACAGCAGCCATTAATTCTTTGAGACCACTATCCGCAGTTGAAACAGTAGGTATAACAGGACAAGAAAGGAGCTCAGAGAGCTTTTTAACATCAATTTCAATGTCTTTTTTGCTATTGAGGTCTGCTTTGTTGAGTGCTACAACAACAGGAATTCCTATTTCTAAAAGCTGTGTAGTGAAGAAAAGGCTACGGCTTAGGTTTGTTGCATCTACAATATTAATAATAACATCTGGGTTTTCTGTTTTCACAAAGTTAGATGTGATATTTTCTTCTGAAGTAAATGGTGACATAGAATACGCACCAGGCAAGTCAACGGCAATTAAATTTTCACTGCCAGAGTAAAGACTATTCTTTATATCACCTTCTTTTTTTTCAACTGTAACACCTGCCCAGTTTCCAACCTTTTCAATCTTCCCAGTGATGGCATTAAAAAGTGTTGTTTTGCCACTGTTTGGATTTCCTGTGAGCGCAATTCTCATGATATACCTCTTTTTCATGTATTTGATATTTTTCAAACTAATGTTGAAAAATATAGTTTTGTTGTATTTTTGCTATTTTATTAATTGCTAAAAAAATAGTTTGAATCATAAAATTTTATAGTTAAAAAAAATTATACTTCAATAGCCTTTGCTAAGTCTTCATCAATGCTGTAACGCGCATCTTTCACAGTTACAATATAGTTTTTGTGTAAACGTGAAATAATAGTAATCTTTTCACCTGCATAACAGCCTAAAGAAAATAAAAACTTTTCCATTTCTTCATCGTTTCTTGTGTCAATTGACTTTATAGTGTATTCAATATCAACATTACCTTCGGCAAGTGTCATTCTATAACTCCTTTTGCTTTATCAACTAAATTTTTCTAAAGCACTTTGTATAAAACAAGCACTTAAGTACAGATAGAGAAATGGTAAAACTATTGTAGTAGTTGTTAGTTGTCGCTAACTCAATAACTCTTGCTTGATATACCCCAAATCACAAGAAATGTCAACTGCGCATATTTTTCAATAAATGCATAGTTCTGTCATGCAAGAATCGTGGTTTAAAGCTGTTTTATTCAGAAGAAATAACGCCTTTGAGCATAAGAGTTTGCAAGGCATCAACTTCTTCTTGAGTGAGCTTATTCATTGCTTCTTTTTCGCTCATGCGTATTTTTTGTGCTTTTTCAGAAAGCTTGAAAATGGAAATAAGTTTAACTGCATAACGCATGGTATTCACTTCTTTTTCTGTCCAAACTCTTTCTTTTGTGCAATCAGCAAGTGCAAGTCCAAGTTTTAAGGTGCTTTGATTTTGCGCCTGTAATATCAAGTTAGACTTTGCGCCTTGGTTTAATATAAAGTCCTTGGTTGTTTGACTTTTAAAGTCATCTACTCCATTGAAGTAGATAGTTTCTTTTTCATCTAAAAGGTCGAAAATTTCGCCCAAGGCTTCTCTTTTAATAATTCGTATTTTGTCTAAACGTGATTTAACGCGTGAGCTATGCCACTCATTTGTGATATGATACACGCCTTCATCGTCAGAATCGGTCACAAAGACGTGAGCTCTGTCTACATTGAGCTTAGTGCCAATAATTGCAAGTACGCCATCTATAGAAGTGTGAATGGTTTTTGAGTCATAAATAGAATCAAAAATAGCGTTAACAAGTTCTGAATCCACAAAGCTGCTACCAGCTCTGTTGGCATTTTCTACTATAGTAAGGTCTTTTATAGAGGAATGCACAAAATCGGTTTCGTAAAATGTAAAGCAGTCTTTACCGCGTTTTTTTGACTGATAGAGAGCTTTGTCAGCACATTTATAGAGTTCTTCAAAATTTGTGCTGTGGGTTGGATAGAGGGCTATGCCTATGCTTCCTGAGATTTTATAGTCGTAATTATCGCCTGAATAGGTGTTTTGGAAGGTTTTTGCAATCGATTCTGCTTTGGATTTAATAATGTTGATATCTCTGATGTTTTTCAAAAAGACAACAAATTCATCACCACCAATTCGGCCTATAATATCGCCGTCCCTAAAGTGGGAGCGAAGTTTATTAGAAATGTCTGTTAACACAATGTCGCCAAAGTGGTGACCAAGATTATCATTGATGGCTTTAAAGTTGTCAACATCTATAATAAAGAGTGCATGATTGTTGTTTGGAAAGTCGTTTATGGCTTTTTTAGAAAGAGTTTCTGTTGTAACTTTATTGAAACAATTGGTGAGTTGATCTGTTTGTGAGAGCATTTCATAAGACTTTTGGTCGTGTATATCGTAAGTCTTACCAATAACATATAAAGGATCACCTTGTTTTGAGAAAAAGTTTTTATACACTATTCTGTAATAGCGCGTAGTGCCGTTTGGCTGTATAAAACGCACATCACAAGGTCTTGAAATTCCCTCTTTAGCAGATTTTGCAAACGCTAAGAAGGTTTCAACGTCTTCTTCGTGCACCATACCAGAAGCAACAATGTCCTCAGGAAAAGCGTACTTCTCAGAGGAAAGAGCTAATATTTCTCTGCCTTTTCCAAAGAATTGTATGGTGGAAGTTCTGACATTACAAGTCCAAAACCATTCAGCTGCGAGCTCTGCAACAGTATTGAAAAGGATTTTGTCTGAAATTTGGTCGAAGAAAAAGCTCTCTTCTATAGCAGCTTCATTATTTCCAGCGAATTGTGGACGCAGGTCTGTTGTGAAGCCAGCAAGGAGTGAATTTTCCTTATCTTCTGGATTGAGCAATGCTAAAGTAACTTCTGTTGGAATTTCTTTCCCGTCTAAAGTTTTGTGAAGCCAGTGAAACTTCACTGCTCCGTCTTTTTTAGCTTGCTCGCAGTAGTCTGCGCCAGCTTCTACTGAAAGCCTATTGTCAGGTTGCATTTCAGGAGATAGCTCATAAAAGTTTTTAGGAAAGTTTTCTTTGGACTTTAATCCAAAAAGCGTTATTGCTTCTTTATTGAAGAAAATAATTTCATTCTTATGATTCCAAATAGTTGTACACATAGGAAGGAGATCAAAAGTGTTAAAAATTACTTCCGCATCCTCTTTTACAAGCGAGATTAACCCATTGAGTGTTTTGCTGTTTTTTGACATAAACCCTCTAGTATAAGCAGTTTTTTGTTGAGAGTGTACGGTAAAAGAAAGTTTGTAAAGCTACAAGAAAGGCTACAAGAAAGGCTACAAGGGAAAACTACAAGGAAAAAAAGCTACAAGGAAAAGACTATAAGGGAAAAGTGCCGTAAACTCAACTAATGTTAGTATAATATAAGTAGAAAAAAAATACAAGTAGACTTTTTAAATTAAAAAGAATTAATGAAAAGAAAAAGTATTTAAGAAGCTTTTTGCTTCACTCATCGACATTTGTTTCTTCATAGCAAGAGACATTATTGCTACAGCAGAATAGTTTTTTTCTTGAATTATTTCAGCTCTTTCTTGGTTAATTCCGCCTATGGCAATGAGTTTAATAGGCAAACTACTAAAGAGTTCGTGCATTTGCTTTAAAAAATCAAGTCCGCGCGATGCTAAATTTTTTTTGCAATCTGTTTCAAAAATATGCCCTACAAGCACATGATGAAGGGGCAGTATTTCTTGCCTATTTTCATCTAAAATAAAATGCGCTTCATCTGTAGAATGTATAGAAACACCTAGTTTTATAGATTTTAATTGCCTTTTTTCTGCAAGTAATTGTTTATAATTTGCAAAAGTTGTGTGTATATGACATGAATGCTTTTGTGCTAAATTGAGAGTGAGATTAATGTCAGCATTCAAAAAAAGCGGTACATTATTTTTTTTGCAAAGTGGTGCAATTTCTTCAACTAATGCACTATATTCTTGAGCTGAAATCTCTTTTTCTCGCAAAATAAGTCCTGCCAAGGGGCTTTGGAGAGAACTTTGAGCAGAAGCCTCTACTAAAGATTTGATATGCTGAATAAAGTCACCCTCTAGGCTCTTTTTTTGGCTTACAATATAGAGGTATTTTTTCATCACATCTTCTTTTTAGGCTTATACATAGATATAGTCGAGTACAGCTGCTTGTAAGCCTCTGCTTTCTATTGATTTTATAACTTCTTCAACACTTCTTTCATCTGAAATCACAAATTGCGCATCACCCTTTTCTTCTTCTTCGTGTCCGCCCACGCCTGTCTTCACACCAGCTGAAATTCGTGTTGCGCAGATATTTATGATATTATCTCTAAAGCGCGCATTTTCTCTTGTAGAGATATTTATGCCAGCATAAGGCAAGAAAAGCCTGTAAGCGCACATAATTTGCACTAATTGTCTTTCATGCACGTCTTTAGGATTTATGTCTGCATTGTTTACTATAGGTCTAAGTCTTGGGCATGAAAAGGAAATTTCTGCATGTGGGTATTTTTTTTGGATAAGACTTGCATGAAGGGCAGTTGCGTAGGCATCTTTTCTGAAATCATCTAGTCCAAGCAATGCGCCAAAGCTCACGCCACGCATACCGCCCATAAGTGCTCTTTCTTGTGAGTAAAATCTGTAAGGATACACCTTTTTTGGACCTGAAATATGCTTTTTATCATAGCTTGTTGGATTGTAAGTCTCTTGATACACAGAAACAAAATCCACGCCAAGTTTATGCAAGTAGGCGTACTCGTCTGTATTGAGAGGGTAGACTTCAATTCCAACATTTGGAAAATATTTTCTCGCTATTTCACAGGCTTTGCCTATATATTCTACGCTCGACTTTGCTCTGCTTTCTCCTGTAAGGATAAGAATATCTTTCAGGCCTGTCTTACTTATAGCATGAAGTTCTTTGTCTATTTCTTCAAAGCTCAAAGCGCCCCTTTGTATGTCATTAGTACAGTTAAATCCGCAATAAACACAGTGGTTTGCACAGTGGTTTGCTATATAAAGAGGGGTGAACAGACAGACAGTAGTACCAAAGCGTTTTCTTGTGACTTCTTGCGCTTTTTGTGCTATTTCTTCAAGCATATTGCCTTCAAGGGCAGCAGGCGAGAGCAAGGCTGCAAGGTCTTTGTAGGAAAGGTATTCTGCTTGAAGTGCTCTTTGCACATCTTTCTTTGTGTAGAGCGAAAAATCGACCAAGTCAACTTCTTTCAAGAGTTTATTCATCATTATATGCTCTTGGTCAACTACTTCCATATTTTTTAAATATTTCATAGACATAGAAAGCTGTTACTCCATTAATCCAAAAAATCGGTCAAGGGTGAAGAAGCAGCCGCCTCTTTGTCAAGCACTCTGCCTAAGCCAGCTTTATAGGCTGTTCTGCCAGCAATGATAGCATCTTTAAAGGCTTTTGCCATAAGTGGAATATCTCTTGCTGTTGCTATGGCTGTGTTTGCCATGATTGCGGCTGCGCCCATTTCCATAGCTTCGCAAGCCTGCGAAGGTTTGCCAATGCCAGCGTCAACAATAATTGGAAGGTCGATTTCGTCTATAAGTATTTGTATAAATTCTTTTGTGACCAAGCCTTTGTTTGTTCCAATAGGCGCGCCAAGGGGCATAATTGCGGCAGCCCCAGCATTTTGCATGTCTCTTGCTGCATTGAGATCAGGATACATATAAGGAAGAACAACAAAATTTTCCTTAGCCAATATTTCGCAAGCTCGTGCTGTTTCGTAATTATCAGGTAAAAGGTATTTGCTTTCAGGTATAACTTCTATCTTGATAAAGTCACCGCAACCGCATTCGCGCGCAAGCCTAGCAATGCGAACAGCTTCTTCGCTATTTCTCGCACCTGAAGTGTTTGGAAGGAGTGTTACATTTTTCGGTATATAATCAAGTATATTAGCAATGCCGCCTGCGTTTGCACGCCTCAAGGCAAGGGTGATTATTTCAGCACTTGCATGCTCAACAGCTGCTGTAATCAAATCAAGGCTGTACTTGCCTGAGCCAAGAATAAATCGTGAATTGAAAGTGTGTTTGCCAAGTGTAAATGTGTCTTTATTCATATGCTTCTCTTTAAATTGATAAATCTAATTCGTCAGTGATTATTTGTATAATAACAGTTGCTTGCATGGAAGCACAAAGGCTTACCCTTGGTGCAAACAAGCTTTTTTCTACTTCAATACCGTTTTCTTCGTCTCCGCAAAGATAGAAATTCTTCATCTTCTTTTGTGCCTTTATTGAATTAGGGCTTTTAATCCCTGCCATTCCGCTTGCACCAACCAAGACCGTTTGCGGCAGTTTTGTCAGTATGTTTTCTGTAAGCATGGCTTTTTGTTCGGCTTTATCAAAGGCTTCACAAACAATTGAGCAAGAAGAAAATAAGTTCACACATGTTTCACTGTTTAGCTTCTCATTGTGTAATATATAATCAATATAGGGGTTTATACGCATAAGGTGCGCATGCAGAGCCTTTGTTTTATATTTGCCAATGTCAAATATATCGTATTGTTGCCTGTGCAGATTTGTTTCGTCAACCTTATCAAAATCTGCTAAGACTAGGCTTTTTACACCCATTCTTGCAAGTAAAACAGCTACATGCGAACCAAGCCCACCAAGGCCAGCAATGCCAACACATGCCCTTGCTATCTTTTCTTGTCTTTGATTGCCATGCCTTTGCGCAAGTAGAGCATACATCTGTTCTTGTGAAAGGGGATATTCTATTTCATTCATACTTTCTTTCTTTATAAAAATATAGATTAACCGCCACCGACAAAGTGAACAATTTCCAGTACATCGTCTTTGTTTAGGCGAGTTGTTGGAAAGTTTGCCCTTGTGATAATTTCTTTATTGAGTTCAACTGCGATTCTTTGTGTGTCAAAACCTTTTGAATTTAAGAAATCTTCAAGTATTTCAAATGCATATTCTTCTTCAATTCCGTTTACGCGCATACAATTTCCCTTTATAAATCTTATCATCTTTCAAAATAGTACGCTATGGAATTTTTTTTGTAAAGGCTTGCTTTATACGGCTTTATTTTTTGGGAAAAAGTGCGCAAAAATCCATAGCCCTTTGCTTCACATCTTCTGCACTGCAAAGAGCAGAAACAAGAGCAATGCTTTCAACTCCGCTGTTTAAAACCTCTTTTGCGTTTTCAAGTGTGATGCCGCCAATAGTCATAAGCGTGAGTTTTGAATCTATACTGTCTAAGTATTTTCTGCATTTAAGCATGTTTTCACAGCCCCAAGCAGGCGCAGTGTCTTTTTTTGTTTGCGTTTCAAAAACAGGGCTTGCAACCAAATATTGAATAGGTAAGTTGACGGAATTTTTGAATATTTCAAAAGTAGGTGCAGTATGTCCTATGATTTTTCTTGTACCAAGTAGTTTTCTTGCAGTAAGAACAGGCATATCGCTTTGCCCAAGGTGAACACCTGCCGCATTTGAAGCAAGGGCAATATCTACTCTGTCATTGATGATGATAGGTATGCCTTTTACTTGAACTTTTGCAACTAATTCTTGCGCTAAAGCCAAGAAGTCACGCGTATTTGCATTCTTTTCTCTTATTTGCACACAATTCACTCCGCCTGCAACAGCTTCGTTCACGACATCTAATATAGGTCTGTTAAGACATAAATCTTGGTCGGTTACTAAATAAAGACCAAAGTCACGAAAGTTTGACCAATCTTGCATAGAATAATCCTTTTTTCTTTTTTTTGCCTTCGGCGACCAAGAGGATTATCCTCATGGGTCAAAAACACATTGGAAATCTAAATATGAGCGGTTAGGCTATATGTGCGCCAAAGCTTTTTTTATTTTTTGTCTACGAAAAAGTTTTAAGCTTCTCTTAAATACTGTTTCGTTTTAAAAATCGAGAACTCTTACATAGTTAGTGTAAAGTATGAACAAAAAGTAAGAAGCGTGCTCACTTCGTTCACATGTGATTTTATATTAAATTGACGGTGATTGACTACCAATCTGTTGGTTTTCCTATAAGATTTTGTGGTAATTCTTTGCCAAAAGTTATACTTGTTGGAATTTCAGGGCTTGTCAGGTTTTTTAACATATATTCCCTCAATGATTTACGAAGTGAGAGTTCATCTGCTTCACTCAAAACGCTATTTTCATTAATTTGCGGAACAATAAATGCTTTAAGTCGATTTCCTTCTTCCTTACGCATAAGGCGCACAAGACATTCTTTCACCATATCATGCTTCATCAAAGTTTCGCGCACCTTTGTTGGAAATACGTTCACACTGCCAACTTGCACAGCAAAGTCTTTTCGTCCTTTTGGGCGTAAATGCCTTTGGTCAAGCCATTCCATATTGTCTTGAACAGGGCAATCCAAAAGGCTATTATCAGGCAAAATTCTTGTAAGTTTTTGACTTTCCATGGAATAATTAAATTGGGGAAGAAGAGTAAAGGCATCATTTGGACTTTTACGCGAACAAATAACACCAAGTTCAGATGAACCAAAATTTTCTAATAAGAAAAAGCCCTTATCGAGCATTTTTTCATAAGTTCCCTCTGCCATTGGGGCAGTGCCTGAAATGCAATATACGCCCTTACCGTCAAGCTCTTCAATTAAGCTCAAATGGTCGTACAAAAGGGGAATAGCGAGCAAAAAATCGTCTTTTTCAAGCTTTTTTGCAATAACTTGCGGAAAGGGCACTTCAGAAATAAGTGGAATGCCAAGCGCTTTTGGTAATAAAAGCCCAAAGCTAAAACCATAAAGATGGTGTAAAGGCACAGTGACTAAGGCTCTTTTGCAGGAAGTGAAATGGGGTAAAATACCAATAAGCTCTTGTCTTAAATGACTTTCTTTGTGAGTACATGGCTTTGGTATGCCTGTTGAGCCTGAAGTAAAGAAGGTGACTGTTTGCTCGCCCTTTAGCCATGTATCATAGGCATTTTGTGCAATCTCTCCAAAATGTTGGTCTAATTTTGCCACAACTTCAACAGAAAACATTTTTGCAAATAAATCGCAAGTTTGCTTGCAAATTTCTTCAGTGTAATCAAGCTCTTGCCATGTTTTTTTTGCAAAATCCTCTAAATCAAGATAAGGAATTGGCAAAACAGTATTTTTTGCTTTTTCAAAGCGCGCAATAGATTGAAGAATGGCAAGAAAAGAATAAAAGTCTAATTTCTTTATATGGTCAATTTCACAGGGATTCATAGTCAAACCTCAAGTTGGTGAAAGTAGGAAATAATAGAGGAAGTCTTAAGCTTGAATTTCAAGAAGTGCAAGAATATCGCTGTTTTGCTCTTTGCAAATACAAAGAGATGACGAGTTTTTGTGCGCATTCAAGCTCAATGAAGCATCTAAGGCATGAGCAAGGGGACTTGTGCCATAGAAAGGATTATTATTTTGTATCATACTGAATTTATTTTGAATTTCTTTACAATCTTCATAAAAACCTGAAAGGAAAATATTTTTTTCTTTGTTTTCCTTTGTGCTTTCTTCTATTATACTGTCTATTTGATTTATATTCTTCCAAGAAAGAGAAAGTGATGGCTTGTCCTTTTCTTCTTTAGAAAGTAAAAAGAAAACAGCACCTTGCGTAAGAGCGTAAGGATTTGTTTGAAGCTGGTCTTTGCAGGTAAAGGTAAATCTTTTATCAATTTCATCAACAGCCCCAACAAGAACATAGTCGTTCTTACCAGAAGCAAGCAAGAGAAGGGCAGTTTGTATTGCGCCTGCAAAGGAGTGGTCGAACTGTGTGACAGTTTGACAACCGCCTTGAATATTTAGGATTAAGCTTATAAGCCCTGCCCCCATATTGTTCACAGCGTGTGAAAAAGCAGTTGGCGAGGAAAGTTCAGGCCCGTTTTCTAAGATAGAATCCATGAAATCTATATTCATTTGAGAACTTGAAAATGCTGTTCCTATTACTAAAGCTAAGTTTTTTGGATTAATAAGAGCTTTTTCCTGAGAATTTGGCAAGGCAAGCCCTGCTTTTTGCATGCACTTAGCCGCACTAATTAAGCCCATGCGCGCATAAGTAGGCACGCGGCGTAGATTTGTTTTTGGCAAAAGTGTTTGCAGTAGTGAAAGGTCTATGTCAGAAATTTCAGTAAAATCAGTCGCTTTTTGACTGTGGTACTTTTCATAAAATGTTTCATCAGTGCCTAAATTATGGCAGAGAGACGAAGAAAGTATAGATGCTGAAAGCATATAAGTTCACCTTTCGCGATAGCGTTTATTGATAGCGAGCACTATCAATGATTTTATAACAAAGTGCCAATTTTTCAAGTTTGCACTTTGTGCCGCCTAAGTTTGCAAAGCAAACTTGGCAGAAATGCACGAAAAACAGTCATTTAACGCCAAAAATAAATTTGGCTATTCCTGTTTTTCGAGGCTGCCGACTTTGTCAACAGCCTTATTGATAGCGTTCGCTATCAACAGCTTTATTGATAGCGTTCGCTATCAATAGAAATAATCAAAGCCGCATTTCCGCCGCCAAAACCTAGAGAAGTAGAAAGAGCGTATTTTTTTGTGATGGAAATGTTTTCTTTAGTCGGAACAAGCAAGATATTGGGGTCTACTTCATTGAAACCATTGGTTAAAGGTACAATTTCATTTTGCAGAGCATAAAGAGAAAATAGAGCTTCAATCGCTCCTGCCGCACCTAAGGTGTGACCAGTAATGCCCTTGCTTCCCCAAACAGGTATTTCATTGAAATGTTTAGAGAAAAACTTTCCTTCAACATTATCATTTTCCTTTGTTGCCGTTGCGTGCGCATTGATAAAGGCCAGCTCATCTTTTGTTATACCAGCATCTTCCAAGGCTTCGTTCACAGCTTTATGTAATCCCGCTGCTTCTGGATGAGGCGCGGTGAAGTGGTAAGCATCGGAAGCAGAACCATAGCCAGCTGCATAGCCAAGAATGTCGGCATTTCTTTTTTTAGCGTGTGTGGCACTTTCAAGGATAAAGATAGCTGATGCTTCGCCAAGATTGAGCCCTTTTCGTGAAGCGTCAAAGGGTTTGCATTCTTCTTTATCATAGACCATGAGCCTAGCAAAGCCTGTGTGCGGTACAAGCGAAAGGGCATCAGCACCACCGCAGATAACATAGTCACAGCTTTGTGAGCGTATAAGCTCCATACCTATGCCTATGGCATCTGCTCCCGAAGTGCAGGCATTGGCTAAAGTAAGGCAAGGACCTGAAATATTGAGCGTTTCTGCAATAGCAAGGCTCAAGTTTGACTTGAAATATTCGTCAGCATCATTATAGTTTATTTGACTATTTTTTCTGTCTTCTTCACTCAAAACAAAGATTTCTTTGTTTTCTTGCATAGCTTCTCTTGCTTTTGCGTAGGATTCAATGAAGTGCAAAGCAGAGCCGGCTGTTGTGCCTAGCACTATGCCAACAGAAGAATTGCGCAAGTCGTCTAAAGATATGTGCGCGTTTTCTATGGCTTTTTTTACAGTAATTTGAGCAAGAAAGAGCGTGTCCTTTGCTGAATTTCTTCTCTTATTTCCGTGAAAACAAGGAGCTTCAAGAAAGGGATAGGGCATTGCTTTTGCGTGGAGTTTCTCTGAGGTAGACAAATTTCTTTTGCTATTTGTGAGTGAATGCCAAATTGTTTGCGCGTCTTCACCAGCTGCGCTTATACTAGCTAAACCTGTGATAGCAATGGCATTTTTCATGCTTGCTTCTTCTCCATGATGTAGGTGGCAAGAGTGAGTGGTGAAACAAAGACTGCTCTTGCTTCGTCAGGGTCTTCTATCTTCACACCAAATCTTTTATCAACAATAACAACAAGTTCAACTGCATCTAAGGAGTCTAAGCCAAGACCTTCTGGGTCAAAAAGAAGGCTGTCGTCCTTTATTTCATCTATGCTGATGTGTTCTAAGCGTAAATCTTCAATAATATGTTTTTTTAAACTTGCGCAACATTCATTAATTGTCATTTTCGTCCTCTTCCCATAAATTATAAAAATTAAAAAATTGATGTGGATAGTTTTCTACCATAAATTCAAGTGCTTCTATATAACGAGCAAGATATGGTTTTAACAGTTCAGGTTTTTTGTGTATTCCATAAGGAATAGAAATTTTTTCAGCCCAAACACCGCGTATGCAATTTTTTTCATGCACAGAAAAGGTCACTATCATTGCCTTCTGTGTTATCGAACATATACTAAAAGGGGCTAAAGGTAAAGGGATTTTCCCTCCTAAAAATGGCATAAGTATATATTTTTCGTTCTCATGCAAAACTCTATCGCCCATCATACAAACAATTTCATTCTTATTGAGCGCGCTTGAAATTTCAAGTGAAGCTTTAAAACTGTCAGCAGGCGAAATGAACTTGATAGAATTTTCATTTGTATAACTTGAGTGCTGAAAATAATGCTTATCATTATCGCCACTTTGTATCAATTGTACAAGGTTGATTGGTCTTTTTACATTTTCAAATTCAAACAGACCAAGCTGCCAAGCTCCTAAATGACCCGATAAAATAAGACAGCCTTCTTCCTCTTTGAGCGCTTCTAGCAAGACTTTTTGTGAATTGTTTTCGTGTGATTTGATAGCCAATGTGTTTTTATTGGCAAAGATAACCCTATCGAGCAGTAAGTTTGCAAAGTTTGCATAGATTTTATAGGTATGTAGCCATTTTTCAAAGCTATTTGCATGGGGAAACCTGCGCTTTAAATAATGGGCAGACCTTTGCGCATACTTAGGCGTAAGGGCGTAGTACAAAGTAATAAAAGCTAAGAAAAATCGGGCGATTGGAACAAGTCTACACTGTATGAGCACATAGAAAAAGTAGTGCTGAAATCGTGAACCAAAACTTTTGCTAGACCATTTTATCATAATATTTCCTGCTTTTATTGATTTTCTTTGTTTTTCATGTGTGAATTAAGCATTAAAGACAGCATATACACACTAAAACCCATGATTAATCCTAAAATCGGCGCAAGCACAAGGCTTCCTACAATCCAATCAACAAAGCGAAGCCAAAATTCATGATAGAGCGTTTGGAAAGTAAATTCAGCTAGCCATGCATTGTTGATTATTCTGTAGCCAAGCAATATGCAAAGAGCTGGCATGAAGGGAGGCCATGTGAGCGGTATGATGAGTAAGGCGCAGAGCCTGTTGAGCTTGAGGGTATTTATACAAAGCAGTAGTAATATACTTTGTAAGCCAAGCAGGGGCAGAAGGCAGACAAAAAAAGCTAGCATAGCCGAATAGGCTAAATGAAAGGCGGATGAGTTTTTAAGTAATATTTGCAAGGATTTGAGAGGAGAAAGTAAGGAGAGCTTTTTTTCTTCTACTTCAAGTGCGTAATGTTTAAAGGGAAGGGGAATGAGCGCGCGCACGGTTAAACGTGTGTTCAGCAGGGTCATGCGTATATTGTCTTTTGCTTTATCAAAGTGTGAAACCCTTTCTTTGCCTTCTTGGTAAAGCACTTGAATGGGAATTTCATCAATTGCAAAACCAGCCCACGCGCCCTTTACTAAAGCTTCTACTTCAAAAGCATAGCGCACTTCTTTGAGCGAAAGACAGAGTAAAGCATCAATGCAATAGGCACGAAAACCGCTTTGCATGTCGCTTACTTTATAGCCAGTTTGAACAAACATCCAAAAAGCCGAAAACTTTCTGCCAAAACGTGAAGAAAATGGGATATTTGCAACTGAAAAATCCCTTGCGCCTACGATAAATCCATAGGGATTTTTCTCAAGTGCTTCAAGAAAGAGCGGAATGTCTTCTGGAAAGTGCTGGGCATCAGCATCAAGTGTTATCATATGCGTATACTTTTTTTCTTGAAGATGCTTTGCCGCAGTTAAAAGAGCCGCTCCCTTGCCCTGATTAATTTTATGTTGTAGTTTTTGTATAGGTAAATCAATAACTTGTTCAAATGAAGTGTCCGTAGAGCCATCGTCAACAAGACAAATATCTTCGTATACAAAGTTTTGTGAGAAAAAATTTTCCTTGCTATTAATAGAATCAAGCACTTGCATAGAACGTGTCACAACTTCACGCAAGGTCTTGAAATGATTGTATACTGGAATGACTATAGCGACTTTTCTTTGCATTAGAATCTGCCTCTATGTGGAGGATTTTTAATAAGCCCTTTTTTCCATTTTTCACAAAATTCTTTATAAAATTCAGGAGCTTCTATAAGCAGATTCATTTCTAAATCAAGCATCATTTGTATGCTTGTGCCCTTTGTCATAAGGACATTGTTTTCATCTAAGATTTTGTACTCAAATTCGATGATAGCCGCTTCATTCCACATTAAAGAGCTTTCAATAGTGTATACTTTTTTATAGAGTAATGGCGCGTGAAAGTCGATTGAAAAATGCTTTAAAGGGATCACAACTTTGTTGTCATAAAAGGTGAGCGCGCTTATGCCAAATTCTTCGCTCATGGCTTCTCTGCCGTCTTCAAACCAGCTTGCATAGCGACCATGCCACATAATAGAGAGTTGGTCTACTTCTTCAAAGCGCACGCGTCTTGAAATGCTGTGCAGAATGGGAGGAAATTCTCTTTCAACTTTTCTTTTTCTCATTTTTAATCTACCCTATTCTATTCATTGATTTTTAAGCGAAATTGTGCACTTAATTCATTTCCAAAAATCTGGCATTGCCATATATTGTCTTTAAGAAGCAAAATTCTTGCTTCAACCCTAGTATTTGGCTCTATTGGCGTTGAAAACTTGGCATTTGTGATTTCTTCAAATGTGCATGCTTTATTGAGCACTTCTTCTATAGAAAGCTGTGCCATCATTATTTGCACAATAGCAGGCAAGACAGCTCTTGCAGGGAAATGCCCTTGAAAGCCTATAAATTCAGCTGTGATTTCAAAGTATTTCACATAATATGTGCGCCCTTCATCTTGAACTTCGTTTAGTTTTGTTGCTACATCTTTGAGAGCTCGGCGTATACTTGTATTCGTGCGATCTGTTGTATTCGTGCGATCTGTTGTATTCGTGCGATCTGTTGTATTCATTCTATCCTC
>CAYJHE010000015.1:16874-23160 GCA_964369675.1 uncultured Desulfovibrionaceae bacterium
TTGTATTCGTGCGATCTGTTGTATTCGTGCGATCTGTTGTATTCATTCTATCCTCTGTACTTATTTTGTTTGGAATTTCTTCACTATGAGTTTGATTTCTTTATCCTTTTCTATGTGTGAAAATTCAATGTCAGCAAATTCCTTCTTACTTACATTGTGCATGAAATTATTTTGGCTCATTCTTTGTTGTGATTGCAAGGAAAAAATGCTGTCAATAGTGAGTGTTGCTAAGTCGTTAGCAATAATTTGCGCCTGTGGTATATTGCTTTGACTTTGACAGGTGAGCCTATTATCTGCAAGTGTGCACTGGGCAAAAAGTGCGCCATGTAAGAAAATAAAGGCAATCTTTGCTTCATGCTTATTATCTAGCTCGTTTACTTTCCATTCAGCTTGTGCAAGTAGTGGAATTTCTTGCCCTTTTATTGTATACCACATTCCAGCAGAAAGAAGTCCTTCGCCTTGTACATTTGCTCTATATACGCTTTTAGAGCACGCAAAAAGAGAAAAAATGAGCAAAGAATAAAGTGCAAGTTTGGCATTTTTTCTTAGAATATTTTTTATGAGCATAGTTTGTCCTTAAGATTTTCCTTGTAGTATTTTTTCTTGCAAAGAAGAGGTAAAAGATAAAGAGAAACAGGCACTTCCATAAGAAGCCCAAGCAGAATAATCCTGCCCATATCTCTGAGTGTGGGATGTGTTGCAAAGGCAAGAAGCCCTATACCAAGTATGGTACTGAGTGAAGAAATAAAAAGCGCGCGCCTAAGGTTGAAATCGATGCCTTTTTCTAAGTCACAGCTTACTAAAATTCCATGGTCGAGCGCAAGTCCTATGACAAGCAAAAGTGCTGTGAGCGCGCCTAAAGTGAGCGGGCTTTGCAATATATACATGCCAAGTAAGACAGAAAAAAGTGAGAAAAGAGCTGGTGTGAGGGCTAAAAGCGTTTTTGCTATATTAAAGTAGAAGAAATATAAGATAATTGAGCATAATAAAAGAGCGAGTGGAAGATAGCGTGCTTCATCATAAAAGCTTGATAATATTTCACTTTCTAATGCTTGCGGTGAAAGTTCAACAAGAGTGTCAGAAAAAAAGCTTTCTTTGTGGATATTGAGTTTTTCTTTGCTTATCAAGAGAGTAGAAAAAATTTCTTTTCCTGCTATTTGTTTTTTTAAAACAAAGAAATCAAGAAGAGGTGATAGAGAGCTTTCTTTAAGAGATTGCGTTGTGAGTAAGGATGCTTTTGTATTTAGAACAGAAATAAAGGGTGAAAAAAGAGAGCTTGGTAAGCTAAATTCTTGAGATTTTTCTTCAAGTAATTTTTGAATATAGTCTTTGTTCTTATCTACAAAGATATTGAATCTTTTGATATTTTCTTCTTGCTCGAGCTTTGAGGGAAAGAAATGCGCTATAGTGTCAACTTTATTAATCTTTTCTTCTTTATCACTTCTTTGCGCTTCAAGAAGCGAATTTAATTCTTCGCTTATCTTACGGCTATTGTCAAAAAGCTCTTCTTCGTTTAGTGCTTCAACAATATAAAGCGAGGCAAAGTTAGCACTTGGAGCTGTATTTGAGCTTGTATCGGAATTTAAATCTGATATTAAATCAGAATCAGTATTTGAAGAGTTAGAGCCCCATGTTTGCGCAAATTTTTGGCTGTTTGTGTCAGCAAAATCTAAGCTAACTCCCATACTTCTAGGCGAGACATCAACTTTTGTATGCGTGAAAAGATAAAAAGATATAATAAGTAAAGCACTTACAGTAAGCACACAGCGCAAAAACACAGGTTCCATCATTGTGGCTGGACTTGTTATTTCTTGGCTTTGTATTGGCTTTTCTTCAGCTTGTATTTGACTTTCTTCATTTCTGTTTTCTACTTTTCTTCTTTCCACTTTTTTAATAAGTTTTTTTAGCGAAAAATTGGCAAATCTTGGGCATAGTGGCAAGATAAAAATCGCAATAAGAAAGCCAAAACATAGTGAAAGCAGGGCAAAATAGGCAAGTTGTCTTATTGCAGGTAAGGAAGAAAAAGTAAGAACAGCAAAGCCTGAAATATTGAGTATAAAGCCTTGAAAAAGTGGAATAGTAAGAATATTCAAAATCTTATCTATGTTTTTTTCTTTTTCAAGCGCGCAATGTATATGCACAGCATAGTCTTCTGCTATGCCAAGAACAGCTGAACCAAAGCCAAGAGCTAGCCCTGAAACTACAGCAGAAAAAGATGTCAGAACACCAAGTGAAAGGCTAACAGCTAGCGCGGGCGTGAGCAAGAGCCAAATTCCAGAAAGTCTTCTTACAAGAAGAATATAGAGCAGAATTAATCCAAGCAAGGAAAAGAATAAAACATTTTTTATATCTTTTTCAATGACTTGTGTATTTACTGCTGTGTGAACTATGCCGCCGTTAAAATTGATTTCTATTGAAGAATCAAGTGTTTTGGCTACTTCGCGTACGCTTTCAAGTAGCTTTGCTGCTGCATTTGTGTCGTGTATGGATACAAGTGGTTGAAATGTTAGAAGTATATGCTTTTTATCTGCGCTATAGACAAAGTTTGAACTAGAGAATGAATCTTGGTTCTGAGAAAAAGAATAAGGCAGTGCTGAAAGAATGCTTTCTTTAAAATTAAAGGGGTCTATGCGTAGCCATTTTGCAAGCGAAGCGGGGGCAAAGGTTGATAATTGCTGCAGAATAGTATCAAGTGTACTCTTTGCTTTATGCTCTTCTATACTTTTATATGCCTTAATTTCAGCTTCATCAGTAAAGAAATTTGGCAAAAATTGCATAAGGTCATTTGGATTTATACTTGCTTGTTCGTGCAGGGCAATGGCTATGTGTTTTGGAACGCTTTTTTCAATTATTTGAGCACTTTGTTCAAGTAATTCAACATTTCCTTCTTCTTGGTAGATGTCGATAAAGAAAAGTCTTGAGAAAGGTGCTAAGTCCATTCCTCTTGACATTTTTTGTAATTTTACAGAAGAATCAGGCAGTAAATCAGCGCTTGAAGAGCTTAATTCCATCTTTGAAAAAGAATAAATCGCCATAGCCCATGCTAAAAGCAGGAAAAAAAAGACAAGAAAAGTGTTCTTCTTATTTCTTGAAGCAAAGTGGTTGAAGCAAAGTACAATATCAAGAAAAAAACTCTTCACTCTTATCACTTCCCAGACAATTCTTTGCCAAATAATTCGTCATAAGAAAAAAGAGCTTTTTTATCACTATTAAAGAGAGTTTCGCTAAAAATAAGACGTGTATAGCTTGTAGCGCTTTCAAAAAAAGTAAGGTTTTCAAGCCTTTTATAGTCATTTGTAAATTTTATTGTGATAAATTGAAAGAAATCCTTTTTCTTGGGTAAGAGCCTTAGTTCAAATGAAGATACTTTTTCAATTTCATAATTATTTTGAACACTTGAGATGTCGATATTCAGCCAAAACATAAGCTGTTCTATCATTATGTGTGTAAAGTTTTTTTCGTGCGCTTGTGGCTCTCTGACATTTTCTCTCGACTGTGTCCACACATAGGTTTTATTTTTATCGTAAAAAATGCCTGAAAGAGAAGGCTTGCTGTATTCCCAAAATAAGGTATAGGGCTTTGTTTTATCAAAAAATAAAATTCCGCCTGTATGTATGGGTTCATCGAGAAAATCTAGGAACTTTTCTTGTGAAAATTTTGTGTAAATATTTGTAATAGCTGAAGAATGCTCTATGCTTGCCCTTAGTATATCATGCGCGTTTTTTTCATTGGCATAGGTCTTAACTTGCAAGAGTATAAGAATGCAAAGAGAAATAAAGGCATATTTGGCAAGTTTAAACATAAAAACCTCAAAAAGTGGAGCTAAAAAAAGAGCAGTTTTACTTTTTTGCAAAAGAGTGGTTTTACTGCTTTGCAAAAGAGTAGTTTTACTCGTTTTCATCAGGTAAAAAAACCTTAAATTGTGATGAAGCTATAAGTTGAGCTTCTTTATTATTTGGAGCACAAAACAATTCACCTTGCACTACAATAATATTATTTAATTCAGCAACAACAGTAACTTTTGCAGTCAATTTGTCATGCAAAAAGGCCTTGCCATAAATCTTGACTTCACGCATTGCAGCTAAAAAGCCAAGGTCAAGTTCCTTTTTATTTCGTATATAGCCTGTTCCAGCGGCAAAAGCTTGTGCTAAGACTTCAACAAAGGCTGCTTCTTCTAAGCTATTATCATCATTCAAGAAAAGACAGTTTTCTGTAATGAGGTATTCAGCTTCGATTTTTTCCTTGTCCGCGTGCACAAGTGAAGTGACCATAAGCATAGGCGGTCTGTGCGGAATAAAAGGAAGTATGTCTAAGTGTTTTAAATCGCTCATAAAATAAGCTCCAAAAAAATGCTAAGTTCTATTCGTATTTGGCCTAGGTCATTCTGGGGTTTAATTTTTTTCTTTGCCTTCGGCGACCAAAGGGTCAAAAACCCTTTGGAAACCCGAATATTGCGCGGTTAACACGAAGTGCTCTAGCTAAAGAAGGAAGGTTTTTTTATTTGCGAAAAAGTTTTAAACTTCGCTTAAATACTGTTTCGCTTTAAAAATGGACTTTTATCAAGCAGTAAATGAAAGCTATAAATAAAAAGCGAAAAGCATGTTCACTTCGTTCACATGTGCTTTAAAGCTATTAATCAGAATGATGTGTATTATATAAGAGAGGTTCTAATTAATAACCTGCAAGAGCGAGATTTTTATTAATATGTCTTGCGAGATTGTTCACCCATTTATTGTAATTTGGATGTATATTACCTTTGCCGTCAGCATCCATTTCTGTGCTACTTACATAGTTGATTTTATATGAAGAATTTGAGAATGGAATGTCAACAACTACTGTGTGCTTTCCACGAACAACAATGGTTGCGCGCACTGTGTTTGCATCAAGTTTCTTTGCTCTCCAGCCAATTTCCATACAGGCTGACATAATGGCTTTCTCTACCTGATTTGTTTCAATATGCGTTGCTACAGGGTAGTTTGGTGTCTGAATTTTTGAAGAGACAACACAGGCTGTGCTTGAAATAAGAACAAAAAGCATGAGCGCAAGAAGGGAAAGTTTTTTTGTAGTTAATAACATGTGATAAACTCCTTTATTTATTGGTTAAATAGTTTTTAATCTGTGTATAGGATTGCTTCATCATCTGCCTATGTGGAAGGTCAAATTCAGCAAAATCTCGGGGGTAAATGGGGTCAAGTGCTGTCATGTAGATGGTTTGCGGATAAATTATTTTTGAGCTAGGCGGGAAAAAATCAAAGGAATTTTCAAAAACAAAGGGCACAACAGGCACATTAGCCTTGCAAGCCAAAAGATAAGCGCCGACATGAAACTTGCCTAATGTCTTGTCTCTCGACCTTTTGCCTTCGGGGAAAATGATAAGAGAGGTGCCATTTTTGAGCAAATCTAGGCATTGTTCTTCAACTTTTTCAGGGTCTTGGCTTTCTACATCAACATATCCAGCAGCTCTCATCAGAGGTGCAAAGAAGAAAAGAATTTTGAAGGGCCATGATTTTACTAAATAGGCAAAGTTATCAAGCGATTGCATACCAAATAAAAAGAGGTCCATTGCTGATTGATGATTTGCAACAACAATACAAGGCTGTTCAAGCTTTGCTCTTTGCTTATTCCTGACATCAACCTTCATAACAGGTCGATTTATAAGACAAAATAATCTGCCGTAGGTAAAAATATAAATGCGGAGCAATCTGTTTGGGATGATGCGCGGAAAAAGTCTGTTAATAAGCAGTATAAAGTAGCCAAGTGGTAATATGAACGCGGTAAAAGTAATACTTACAGTGATAAAGTAAGCATTGGCGACTTTTAAATAGAATTTATTCTTTGGATTCGCCCATTTGCTCTTGCAATTTTTCAAGGTAGTCATAAATATCGCCAAGTGTTTGTATGCTGGCAAGTTCAGCTTTATTAGTGAGTTTTGTATTGAAAGCTTTTTCAATTACAATAGTCATATCAACAATATCTAAGCTATCAAGACCAAGATCGTCCCTGATATGTGCTTGCGGATTCAAATCTTCAAGCTCAAGTTCAAATTCTTCTATAAGTGCTTGATTAGTCAATTCAATAATGCGTTCTTTATTCATTTTTAGCTCCTTTGGTATTTTTATGCGAAATAAAAGAGCTTGTCAATTCATATTATTTTCTTCTTTTTTGCCTTCGGCGACCAAAGGGATACCTCCCTTTGGAAACCTTTGCATTGCGCGTTTAAGCGAAAATGTATGGCTAAAGCAGTTTTTTTATTTTTTAATTTGCGAAAAAGTTTTAAGCTTCGCTT
>CAYJHE010000016.1:0-22115 GCA_964369675.1 uncultured Desulfovibrionaceae bacterium
TAGCCATTGGCAAGAGTTTTTCAAAGCTGTCTTTAAAGAGAACTTGGTAAATATCGTCAGGTGTGACGTCTTGACCAGCAGTAAAAAGGGCTATTTCGCCACTTGCTCTTGCGCCGGCATCCATCATAAGTGATAAAAGCATAGCTGTTTCTTCTGGCATATTATACATATCTACAATTTTCTCTAAGGCAACACCTACATTTATTTCGCCCTTTTCGTTACCTGCAAAGGCTTCATTTATTTGCTCTGTATACATATAAGTTTTTTGCTTTTCTATCTCATAGCGATGGATGTAGCTATCCCAAGGATTGTCGTCAAGTGGAATTGTGCCATCGTAGCCGTCTTCCATATATTGCTTATTAACATACATCTGTTCCGTTCTATAGCCTTCTTCACCTAATTCTAAGCCATGGCGCTCATTATAGTTATTTGCGAAAGAATCTTTTGTGGGGTCTGCAGCTTCTAGCATTTTATCAAGGGCAACACACACGGCATTTGCTTGCTTTGCTAAGCTTTCTAAGTCAATTTCTTCGGGAAGTTTGAGGTAGATGATAAGGTTTTTTAAATTTTTTATATTTTCAGCTCTTTGCTGAGCATCTACCTTTGCTTGCGCTTCAATTTTTTCAATACTGTTTTTGATTGAAAGCGACCTTTCTGCATTGTCTAATTTTTCAAACAGGGCTTCTAGTGATGGAACATTGCTGCCGACAAGAGCTTTAATTGCTGCTAATGCAACAAGAGGAGTGTCAAGCAAAGGGCCAGCACCAGAAAGCAGAGACTGCACTTCTTTATTTAAATCAAGGGTTTGAAGGTCGTTTAATGTTTTCCCGTCAACTTTATTGTCAGTATTAATAGGGCCTGCTGGCGCGTTATCAAGCTCTTGAAGACCTTGCCCCGGATTGAAAGGGTTATTGTTTATTGATTGAGTCATGATTAAACTCCTTTTAGAAAATATATGAAAATGTCTTAAAAGTACATGTTGATTGCAAAGTTGTGGTTAAAAATTTAGAGAAAATAGATAGCTATAAATAAAAATGAAAATATAGTTTGAGGAATAAGCATAAGCAATATGCTTATTCCTCTTAAAAAGTCTAAAAGTAGAAATTATGAAATTTGCTTAACAATTTCAAGCATATCTGTGGCTTGTTTGTTGATGTGTGTGTATTTTGGGTCAGAGCTGAATTTTTTTGCAAGTTCAAGAGCAGCTATTGCTTCTTCTTTCTTGTCTAATTTCATATAACAGACAGCGGCATAGTACATAGGGCTTGGGTCGTTTATAGCATCGCCTATCATAGATATTTGATACATATCAATAGCCTTTTCGTATTCGCCTTTTGCTTGGAAGCAGCCTGCTAAACCGAGACTAAAGCGCGGGTCCATTGAATCCATAATAGTGAGGAAGGAAAAAAGTTTTTCTGCGTCTGCAAAGTTTTTTGCTTTATAATTGCTGTATGCTAAGGCATAGGCAGCTTCTAAGGATTCTTGTGAAAAGTTTACTGCTGTTGATAAGGGCGCGCCATCCATCATAGCTAAAACTAATTTTGCCATATCGTCAGATGAAAGTTCAAATTCTTCTTTGCTCATAATTAACCTCTTTTAGTAGTAGACCTAAGCTCTAAAAAAAGAGCCTAGGTATTGTTTATAAATTATCCTGAGATTTTCACTCTTGTTTGGTTTGTATTTTGTTGCATATTGTCCATCATAGTAAGAGCTTTTGAGATGATCTCTTGATAGGCTTGCACAAGTGACTTGAAAGATTCTTTCATGTTGCGAGCTGATTCTGCTGCTGCTTCAGTATCTTTAATGTCTGCTTGTATCATGGAAGCACCAAAGTTGCCAATTGAGTCAAAAATCTTTGACAGACCAGAACCATAGCCTGAAGTTGCCTGAGATAAAGCAGGGTTTGACATGGCTTGTCCGCCTGCCGTTGCACTGTAACCCATTTGTATTGCACCACTTATAATGCCTGTAACAAGCTGAATAGCAGCAGCCGTGCGCATTTTATCTGCTTGCTCTTCCATAAGCTCAACAGCAAGTTGGCCTTCTAAGAAAGCGGCTTCTCTGTTCATTACTTTTTGTTCGGCAGCATTTTCTACAATTGTTGCTAGAATTGAACTACCAAGAGTGAGGGCAACGGTAAATTTCATGATGTCTTCTGGTCCACCAGTTGGAAGAGAGAGACCAAATTTGCCTGCAAGAGCAATGAGATCTGTATCAGGTGAATTTTTAAGAATATCACCTATCATGTCCTCTACATTATTTTGAAGAAGAGTAAGTTCTTCTGTAGAGAGATTGCCTATATCCATATTCATATATTGATTGATAAGATTACTATAATCGTTATTTACTGAACTCATGTTAATTTTCCTTATATATTTATTATTCGTATTATATTATTATGTTATGCCACATCTTCTAAGCCATAGAAGGCGCGCCGCTAGCAATTGAGATATTCGCTTGTGTTGTTGTTTCAACTAATTGTTGAACTTGTGCAATAAGGTCGTTGAATTGCTGCATAAGAGCTTCAACATTGTCTAAGTCCATTTCGTCAGCAACTTCTAGTCTTTGCATAAGAGCTTCTAATTCTTTCATGAAAGCTTCGCTCATAGCTCTTTCGTATTGCCTTACAGCATTAACAACAGTCATCGCACCGCCAGCAAAGCCTGCGGCAGCAGAGATAAATGCAGCAACTTTTTGTCCGTTAGCAACAACCTTACCAACTATGTCACCAAGCTTTGAAGCCATATTTGCAAGTGATGATGAACCTGTGCCGCCTGTCATGATAGCACCAACTAAGGTGATGACAAGCTCGGTAACAACACCGATAATTTGCGCAGTTTTCGCGTCTACGCCTGCTGCTTCTAAACCTTTAGCAATAGCAACACCCATACCATGCTCCCCACCCGTTGCCTCAGTGACCATGGAATTTATCGTCATCGCAAGTAAGATTGCAGAACCGGCAATAAGTAGAGCACCACTACCGCCAGCAATACAGCCTGCAACACCAGCTACCATACCTGCAACTGCAGCAATAGCACCAGCTACCATGCCAATCCATTTAAAGGCTTTTTCCCACCAGCTCATGTTAGCGGCATCTTTTTCTTCTTGAATCTTGTCTTTGAGTTCGTCTAATTTCTGTCGACTGGCTTCAGCTTTTTCTTTCGCTCTTGCTTCAATAGAATTTAAGCCTTCTTGAATGGCGTTCTTTCTTTCTTGCAAGTTCAAGGCTTCTAATAAAGCTTCTGCTGAAACTGCTTTTCCGCCTGTAAGCTTCTTTAGAGATTCTAAATCAACTACTGGAGGTGAAAGTTCAGGGAAGTTTGCGGCTATAAAACCTTGCAGTTTTTCAGTATTGTTTATAGCAAGCTGAAGTTCTGCTATCTTTGCTTGAACTTCTTTAGAACTGGCATTAGGGCTATTTTGCAACTCTTCTATTTGTGTGTATAAAAGCAGTTGCGCGGTTTCTAAATTATTTTGTATTTCTTGTGACATGATTTCCTCTCATTATTTTTCTGATAAAATTTTATGCAATTCTTTGCAGGTGTTTTTTATATCTTTTGTGTATTGATCTTCTTCAATAAGTGCCACCTTGTCTAAAGCAAGAAGGGCATTATTCTTGTCGCCAAGTTTCATATAGCACACAGCCATATGATAAAGTGGAACAGGGTCTTTAAAGTCACTCACAATAGCTGAAAGTGTATAGGCATCTGCTGCCATGGAAAATTCATTTCTTTTTTCTCTGCAAAGCCCTAGACCCATGGTGAAACGTGGGTCTGCCATATCAAAAAGAGAAAGGGCTTGGAAAAGAGTTTCTGCGTCTTTGAAATTGTTTGCTTTATAATTGTTATACGCAAGCGCGTAACCGCCTTCAATGGCATCTTTTGGAATTTCTAAGGCTTCGGCAAAGGTAATGCCATTTTCGATAGCGTAGTTAATTTTTTCGCTTGTGGAACTTTCTACTGCTGACATATGATACTCCATTTGTTTATATGTTATTGATTTACATAAATCTTTATGCTGTAATTAAGCGCGTACTATGTTTTTGCGTTTACTTGTTTTTGATTCAGTGGCAGCTTTTGTTTGTGCTTTGCTTGACGAGGCACACTCTTGTATAGCTTTCTCAGCAAGAATTTTATCATCACCTTCAAGGTTTGAAAGGTCAATAAGTTTAAGCTCTGCTTCAGTGACACCATACTTTTGTAATACTTCAGCACCCTTGCTTTGAAGTCGAGAAAATTCTTCCTTCATCGCTTCAAACTCTGCTTGCTGATTTTCCATATCTTTCAAAGTAAAAGCCATATATACACTCCTTAAAATTTTTTCTTTAAAGTACGCCAAGCTTTGTTCCTAAATTCAAAGATTTTGTGAGTTTTACAATGAAAATAGATTTTTTGCGGAATGGAGTGTATAAAATAATACTAGCCTTGCACAAAAAAGATATTTTCGGCAGTAAAAACGCAAATGGCATTATGCCAGCGAATGAATTTAGAAAAACCTAGCCACCAAAAACCTTACTCATAGTCGAATAACCATCTGTAATAGCCTTATTAGCAGCCTGCATATAGCTGTTATATTGAGCCATATAGTCGTTTACTTGCACCATCTGCGTTTGTGTATTCGCGCCTAATTGCTCTAGTCTAGCAGATAATTGCTCGATAATATAGTCCATTTCTGCTTCAGAATATTTCCAGTCGTTATCCTTATTTTGGAGATCTATATTATACTTAGAAGCGTAATCAGCTAATGTAGTTTGAAATTCCTTTGGTGCTTCTAGGTAGCCTTTGTCACCTCTTTCACCGGCATCAAGCCTGTGATTACGAGCAATCGTGAGCATGTCCTGACATTCTTTTTGCAAAGCTTGGCTTTCTTCAATGCCTACCATAAGATTTGTTGCCGCTTCTTTTGCTGCAACACCTAGTGCTAATTGAATTTTAGCAAATTGCACATGTTGTGAATCGAGATCTAAATCAAGTTTTGTGAGATCTTTTACAGTGTTTATTGTATATACACTATCTGTAATACTTGTACTCATAATAAATTCCTCTTTTATTTGTTTGTATAACTTAATGCTATTTTCGTGCCAAAGCTGTAAGTTGTTGTAATATAAGAGTTGTTTTTTTATAAAGCTAGGAGTAGCCTATAAAGTTGGCAATGGCAACTTTGTTGTTATACGCGCATACTGTTTCTTCTTACTGAGGAAACAGAAGCTCTTGAAGCAGTTGCAGCTGTGATTTTTGGTTCTTGGCTTTGTCTAATAGCTTCTGCTTCTAAAAGTTTTATCATTTTCTGGTCTTCTATGCTTAATTCATCAATGCTCATAGAAATGAGTTCATCAGAAAAACCATAGTGCTCTTGAACTTTTTTTTGTTCCTTTTTTAATTGTTCAAAAGTGTTTTTAAGCTCTTGAAACATTTCTTGTTGTCTGAGCATATCTTTTTCTGTAAAAGCCATAATTAACCCCTTGTAAATATATATTTATAGTTGTTTTGATTTTATAGTTTTTGTGCCAAGCTCTTGAGAGCTGTATTAAGTCCATTAATAGTTGAAGCAGCACCTGTAATATAGGTGTTGAGTTGACCCATATCACTGTTTGCAATGGTGGTGAGACTTTGAATTTCAACATTCATATTATTAACATATGTTTCAACAGCTGTGATATAATCATCGAGCTCTTCTTGATTATTAATATAATCTGTCAACCAAGCAGTTCCATGGCTGTTTGTTGGAGTACCTATAACTTTATCAAAATACTCTCTGTAGGTGTATGATGTTTTCGTAACAGCTCCTGTATTTGGATCTTTAGATTCAATTTCAATCTTAGGAACATTTTCACAAGCCTTCGCATAATCATCCTTCTGCTTCTGAGTAGCATTCGCAGGCAAGGGTTCTGGACCTAGGTAAATGCTACTACTAAAAGGCTGCATTGCATTTAATTTAGTTAACATGTCGTTAGCCGCAGTGATAGAATATTGCGCCTTAGTTATGCTATCGAGTGTAGCGTCTGCTTTTTCACTGGATTTTTGCGCTAAAAGCATGTAAAGAATGGCAAATTTCGCCTGGACAGAACCACCTTTAGCAGCAGCAAGCTTATCTAAAGAGTCGATTTTTTCGGTTTGTGTAACCCCATTTGCGTCCACATAAGAGAGGTTGAAACTAACACCTGAAGTCGTAGTCATGATATGTTCCTTCTAAAGTAATTAAATTGTTATTGTAAAAACAAAGTACTTGACTATAAGCATAAAGCGTGCCAAGCGTTATAAGATATTGAAAATATATACTATTTTTTTTGAAACTTGTTACTATTTTAACAAAATAAGGAAATGCGCAATAAAGTTGGCAGTTCTAAGGCGCATAATCAAAGGCAAAGAAAACACAGTGAGCGGCGTATAGAAAAAGCGTATAGAAAAGTGTATAAGAAAAAAAGAGTAAGAGAAAATAAGTCTGTATGAGTAGGTTTTTCTTATTTTTTTACTATATATAACATATAATTAAATTCAAATCAAGTAATTAATGCTTTCATTAAATAAAGAAAATTGCCTTGCTTTACAATGACAACTTTATTTTAATTTGTAAAAAATATAAAAAAATATAAGGCTAAGATATTTTTATAAAGAAAGAGTACAATTATATTTTAAATCTGCTATAATATTGTAATTTTCTTATAAAAAAAGACTTGCTCTTTTACGATAATAATGTTATTGTGAGTTGTAAAGTTTTTGTTAGGCAAGCTTTTTGCATAGAGTATATGAAAAGATAGAATAGTGCAAACAAAGTTGGAGAAAAATTATGGCAGTTGATTTTAGTGTTCAAAATCAGAACGTCCAAACTCAGACAAGCTCTACATTTACGACAGCGACTACAACTACGCAATCAAGCGGTACTTTGCAGGGGCAAACTGTGCGCTCGGCAAACGACCCTATGTCGCTTTTAGCAAAAATTGCAGAAGAAATGACTTTTGCTGCTGATACTACTGACGAATTTGAATTAGAAGAACGCAAAGAAAAAGAAACTATTGAATTAAGAAATACCGACCTTATTAGGCGTTATTCTGAAATACTCAAAGATAGTGGAAAAAGCGATAAGTTCCAAGAGTTAAAAGAACAAATTATGTCGCTCAAGTCAATGCAGCAGACGCAAATGCTCTTGCAGATGACAAAAGAAGCGACTGACGATTCTGGTCAGGCCTATGTATTTTTAAGGACAACCTTAGAAGAATTTACTAAAGACGGTGTAGACCCGGCAATATTAGCAGCACTTCAAGAAGCTATTGATATTATGGAACGTGATGAAATGCCTGCTATTATTACATCAATGCAGGTTGGACTCACAGTCTTTGAGGACGGCTCTTTTGGTGTTCTTGAAAATCCTACTGAACTTTATACCAAGTCAATACACGAGTTTACCACACCTCAGCAGGTGTACTCCTATATTAATGACAATTACGATGGCAAGATTGACCTTGCTCTTGACTTCTTGTATAAAGCCCTTGGAAATGACCTTTCCTCTGATATAAGCAGTGCCGATAAGACAAAGCTTGAGAATGTCGGTACAAGTTTAGGTGAATTGCGCGCCTTCCAATCTGCGCATGCTCTTTGTGAGAGGTTTACCGAAAGGCTTTCATCAGTGCATGGTATCGAAACTTGTCCTTTCACTAGTTTTCAGCTATTGGGAAAGGTGCTTGACATGAGCAAGGAAGTCTATCTTTCTTCTGCAAGTGTTGATAGATTAGCTAGGGAAACAAAGCTTGAAAATCCTGAACAAGAAGTCTTTTTCTTACAAGAATTACAAACTGCTTCAAGGCAATTTTCGCCGACTTTATTTGACAGTATGCAAGAAAGAACAAAGGTGCTTGATGCTATTCAAGGCGCTGTTGATGCTGCTGTTGAAAGAGAAGACGACTGGCTTGCAAGTATGGAATAAAATAAATATAAGAGATTATAGGTACATATATGATAGAAAACGCAATTGCAGATTTTGCTCATAGAATGGATATGCCAACTTTTGCGCTGAATGAAAACGGTCTTGCAACCTTAGAGCTAGACGATAGTTCTTTTTTCACCTTTGAATTTACGCGTTCAGAATTGCTGTTATACTTGGTTTTTCCAGCAAATCCGCATGACAACGAAGCCCCTGCAAAGGCTTTGGAGCTTGCGCACTATAAATACAATCACCCAATCCCTATTTTTACAGGGCTTTATCGAGATCATTATATGCTGCTTACTCGATTTGAAGAAAAAGATGTCACAGCAGCACAGATCGAAACCGCTTTTCAATATTTGATGAGCCTCAGACCACAGCTAGAAAGGTAGTATTATGAAAACATTAGACATACTCAGCAGTAATGCTATTGAAGGCTTTTTGCAGCCTCAACCAACTTCAAACTTTCCGCAAGCAAAACAGCTTGCCTCAACAGCAACAAATGAAATTGCTGTAGTTGAGCATTTTAATTTACACGACATGACAGCTATTTGCGAAAAGTTCCTCACACCTGAAATGGGTGATGGAACAGCCTTGCGCCCTGATGTTTTTAATAGAAATATACTTTCTGTTTTAAATAAGTTTGCTGATTCAAAAGATGAACAAGTGCAAACTATGCTCAACGATGTAATCAAACCTATGCATCAAAATAAAGCCCTTCTTTACGCCTTCCAAAACCTCATGGTAGGTGGTTAGCATGGCAGAAATGACCTTACAAGAATATTATTCTCTTTCTTCATTAGGCTATATGTATATGCGAATGGGAAGAAATAGCGATGCTGAAAAAACCTTTTTGGCCTTGCTTAAACTTGTGGATTTACAAAAGCATAAAATTTGGCTTTATAAAAACTTATCACTTATTTACATTCGTAAAAAAGACTATAAAGAAGCATTATTATATATCAATAAAGCAATGGAAGAAAGTGAAATGAAATCTTCAGACGCTTTTTTATACATTCTTAAAGCAGAGTCCTATTGGCAAACTTCGCGCTTTTCAGAAGCAGAAGCTTTAATTAAGCAATACTTTAACTTTATATCAGAGTAAATATGAACGTATTATTGCAAGCAAAAAAAGTAGTTACAGCTTCTTCAAGAAAGAGCGACTTAGCTCTTGTTTTCTTAGTCATCATGGTTATTGCCTTGATGATTATGCCTTTACCAACAGCCCTTATTGATACACTGATTGGTGTCAATATGGGGCTGTCGTTTCTTATGCTTATGATGGCTATGTATGTGAAAACAGCCTTAGACTTTTCAGCCTATCCGACCATGCTTTTGTTCACTACGCTTTTCAGGGTTGGTCTTAACATTTCCACAACAAGACTTATCCTTTTGCAGGCAGATGCAGGGCAAATTATCTTTACATTTGGCGAGTTTGCCTTAGGTGGTAACTTTGTTGTCGGTGCTGTTGTCTTCCTTATTCTTACTATTGTGCAATTCCTTGTTATTTCAAAGGGTGCTGAGCGTGTGGCAGAAGTTGGCGCGCGTTTTACTCTCGATGCTATGCCGGGTAAACAAATGTCTATTGATGCTGACATGCGTGCAGGTGTTATAGACCAAGACGAAGCACAAAAGCGCCGTGAAAGAGTGAGCCAAGAATCAAAGATGTATGGTGCTATGGACGGTGCGATGAAGTTCGTTAAGGGTGACAGTATTGCTGGTATGGTTATTGCTGTTGTAAACATTGTTGGCGGAACAGTTATCGGTATCACACAACATAATCTCACTGCTGGTGACGCCTTACAGTTATACGGTATTCTTACTATTGGTGACGGTCTTGTTTCTCAAATTCCATCACTTATTATTGCTATTTCAGCAGGTATCCTTATCACACGCTCTGGCGATTCAGACGAAGATGTCGGCGCGCAAGTAGGCGGACAATTCTTTGCGCAACCAAAAGCTATCATGATGGCTGGTTTTCTTGTCTTCTTATTTGGTTTAGTTCCTGGTTTTCCAAAGCCGCAACTTTTTGGTTTAGCAGCTATTTTAATAGGCTTTGGCTATGTTTTGAAATCATTGGCAAAAGTGCCTGAAGAGCAAGACGCAAAGGGTGATTTGCAGCAAGCAATGGCGCCTACTGTGCAAGCAAAGCAAGCGAGCCGCCCAAGAGCAGGGCAGGACGAATTTTTACCTACTGTTCCCATTATTCTTGATGTTTCAGAGGGGCTTAGCACAAGTTTGAACTATAACAATCTCAATGACGAACTCGCTAGCCTTAGGCGTGTGCTTTACTACGATTTAGGTGTGCCATTTCCTGGCATTAACCTTCGTGTAACGCCTTCGCCGGCTCTTTCCTATATGCTTTATATCAACGAAGTTCCTATGTCAGGTGGTAATTTAGAAAAGAATTGTCTTATAGTGAATGAAAACTTAGACAATTTAAAAATGCTTGGTGTAGAAGCGCATGAAACTGAGAAGTTCTTGCCTGATTTAGAAAGTATATGGGTGAAAGAAAGCAGCAGAAACTTACTTGAAAAAGCAGGCTTAAACTGCATGGATCATTCACGAATTCTAGCCTATCACCTCTCCTTAGTACTTTCACGTCATGCTTCGCTTTTCTTAGGCATGCAAGAAACAAAGTACCTCTTAGACAAGATGGAAGAAAAAGCGCCAGATTTAGTGCGTGAAGCAAGCCGCTTATTGCCTGTACAAAGAATAGCCGAAATATTCCAACGTCTTGTCCAAGAACAAGTGTCTATTCGTGACCTTCGCTCTATCTTGGAAGCTCTTATTGAATGGGCGCAAAAAGAGAAAGATACTGTTATGTTGACTGAATATGTACGTTCAGGCCTCAAGCGTCAGATTTCTTATATGCACTCAAAAGGGCAGAATATGTTGCCTGCTTTCTTGCTTGACCCTGAACTTGAAGAAACCATAAGAAAGGCTGTTCGTCAAACTTCTGCTGGTGCATTCTTGGCTTTAGACAATGAAATAGCTAAGAAATTCATGACTGCGGTCACTGAAGCTGCTGGCGATTATATGAAGCATGCGCAAAAACCTGTGCTTATGGCAAGTATGGATATTAGACGTTATGTGCGTAAATTGATTGAAACAGAACACTATGATTTGGCTGTGCTTTCTTATCAAGAGCTGAGCAGTGAAATCACAGTGCAACCACTTACTCGTATAAAGGTTTAATCTTATGGATAGTACCTTAGAACTTGCAGTTAGAGCTTTGTATCTTGTACTCATGCTTTCGATGCCGCCTATTGTGGTTGCGTCAATCGTTGGTTTGTTTATTTCCTTGATTCAGGCGGTCACGCAATTGCAAGAGCAAACACTTACCTTTGGTATCAAGCTTATTGCTGTTGCGGCAACAATATTCCTTATGGGTGGCTGGATTGGTGCAGAACTTATACGTTATGGTTCTGATATATTTGGTAGGTTTTATCTTATTTAGAAACACAGCCAGAACACAAGCCAGAACACAGCCAATAAGCACATTTTAGAAGCACATTTTAGAAACACTTTAATGAGAACACTATGTTAGAAGAATTTGCAAACTCACCCGAACTATTTCGTCATGCCTTGGCGATATTGATTGGAATGCCACGTCTTTTCATCATAGTTATGTTTGCGCCTTTTTTAGGAACGGCCATTGTCACAGGCCAGCTTCGCTTGGTCTTGGTTGGCTCTATGTATTTAGTTTTACATAATTATATTGTAGACACCCTTCCTTTTACTGAAAGTTTAGGTATTGCAATCAACCTTGATTTCACCATTATTCTTGTCAAAGAGATAGTGCTTGGCATGCTTATAGGCTATTTAGGTGCTTTGCTTTTTTGGGCAATACAAAGTGCGGGTTTTTTCATTGATAACCAACGTGGTGCTTCTTCTGCTGAAGGTGCTGAAATCATTTCAGGTGATTCGATAAGTCCAACAGGTGGCCTTTTCTTTCAAAGTGTAGTCTATTTATTCTTTGCAGCCGGCGGATTTCTTTCCTACCTATCAGTAATATACATGTCCTATGAAGTGTTTCCTCCTGGCGAGCTTTTGACTATCAATATAGACTATACTGTTGCTCTGTTTTACGCTTCAAAGCTTGGCTGGGTCTTTTTACACATGCTTTTATTGGCTTCACCTATTGCTGTTGCCTGTTTGCTTACAGACGTTTCACTTGGGCTTATTAACAGATTTGCTTCACAACTCAATGTGTATGTGCTTGCAATGCCAATTAAAAGTGGCTTAGCTTCACTTCTACTTGTCTTTTACTTTGCTGTCTTTGTTGGGCTTATGCCAAATCTTTATTCAGACATTAATGGCTTTGTCATAGATCTTGGAGGTTTACTTAAGTAATGAGTGACGAAAAAACCGAACAGCCCTCGTCGAAAAAATTAAGTGACGTAAGGAAAAAAGGTCAGGTCGCTAAGAGTCAAGAAATTCCCTCTGCTCTGACAACGATTTGCGTGGCCGTCTATTTGCTCGTCGCCTCTTCGTCAATCTATGCTGATGTTATTGCTATGGCAAACATACCTTTAAACGTGATGAATATGCCCTTTAACGAAGCATTAGTAATTGCATTTTTTGGTGTGATGGGCTATGTTGTGATTATAACACTGCCTTTTGTTGCAATAACGATTATTACTTCTTTAGTTGCAAATTTAGGGCAGGTTGGTATTCTTATTTCTTTTCATACCATTATGCCAAAACTGAGCAATTTAAGTCCAGCGCAATGGTTTAAAAAGGTTTTTGCTGTTAAAAATGTTATTGAATTACTTAAAAACTTTTTAAAGGTCTTTGTTGTTGGTTTTGTTGTTTTTGCTGTCTTTCAGGAGATTTTTCCCGTATTATTTCAATTGCCTAGCGGTAATGTTAATTCTATACTTAATATTATTGGTTCTGCTATGGGCAAGATGCTAATTAATTCAGCTTCGGCTTTTTGTATTATTGCCGCAGCTGACTATGTTTTCCAAAGATTCCAATTCACTAAACAAAATATGATGACAAAGGATGAAATTAAAAGAGAATATAAAGAAAGTGAAGGCGACCCATTGATTAAAGGCAAGCGTAAGCAGATTCAACAAGAGATGATGCAACAAAGTACGCTTGGTAACACTAGAAAAGCGAAGGTACTTATTACAAATCCAACTCACTTTGCTATTGCCCTAGATTACGATAAGGAAAAGGCTCCTCTTCCGCTTATCCTTGCTAAGGGGCAAGATGCATTAGCACAAAGAATGATAAAAATTGCACAAGAAGAGGGCATACCTGTTATGCGCAATGTCGACCTTGCAAGGGCATTGTTTGAAACAGGTACGGAAAATGCTTATATTCCAAAAGATCTTATAGCTCCTGTTGCTGAAGTGCTCAGATTTATTCAAGGTCTTAAATAATTAATTTTTTTATAAGGAATAGATAGGCATGAATTCAAATGCAATTTTAAAGGAAATAATTGAACTTATTGAAGATTTAGCTTGGGGTAGACCTGCTAATGAAGATAAGCTCTTTGCTCTTACGCAAAGTAAGGACGTTTCAGAAGAAGTGAACAAACTTGCTGAAGTCTTTGGACTTATGCATGTAAAAGTTTCTGCTCGTGAATACCACAAAGACCAGCTTATAGAAACCTTGCAAAGGCAAAATATTGTTCTTGAAGAAGCAAGAAAGCTTCTTATGCAACAAAAAATACAATTAGAAGTTGGCATTCAGTCTGAATATAGTAAGAATACTATCATAGGGCAGGACGAAAACTTTAGAGAACAAGTTGAACTTGCACTTACAATTGCAAAAAGGCCTATTAATACCATGATTCTTGGACCTACAGGTTCAGGTAAGGAAGTGCTTGCAAAAACAATACATTATAATTCTATTAGGCGTGACGCTCCTTTTATTGCAATAAATTGTACTGCCATTCCTGAAACTTTATTTGAAAGCGAAATGTTTGGTATTGAGAAAAATGTTGCTACAGGCGTAAATGCGCGTAAAGGTATTTTAGAAGAAGCAAGTGGTGGCACGCTTTTCTTAGATGAAATTGCTGACATGAGCTTGGTCAATCAGGCAAAACTTTTACGAGTGCTTGAAGAGCGAAAAGTCACTAGAGTTGGCAGTGTAAAGGAAATTGATGTTGACTTTATTCTTATAAGTGCAAGTCACAAGAACTTTAAACAACTTATTAAAGAAGGTAAGTTTCGAGAAGACTTATATTATAGAATAAATGTCGCTGAAATCAACTTGCCAGCGCTCAAAGAAAGAAAAAACGATATTCTCATTCTTGCAAACTATTTTCTTGCTAGACATGCAAAGAACATGATGCGTCAAAATATGAAACTCTCAAGCTTGGTGCAAAAGGCTTTGCTTTTGTATGAATGGCCGGGTAATGTGCGCGAACTTAATAATGAAATGGAAAGGCTTGCGGCTTTATCTGTAAGACAAATAATTGAATTTACTGACTTATCCTCAAAGATTCGCGAAAGTGTTTCTGAAGAAATTAATGAGTTTTTAATTGAAACACCTTTAGAGCTTAGTAGTAATGCTGAGCAAAATAAGGAAAATCTCTTATCTGCCTTGCCTGTGAACTTAGAAGAAGCAGAAAAAATTATTATTAAGCATGTGCTTGAAACTTGTCCAAATAAGACTAAGGCATCGGAAATACTTGGTATTACAAGAGAAGGTTTAAGAAAAAAACTATTACGTTTAAACCTTAGCGATGAAAATAATCAAGAATAGGATAGAATTGCGATGAAATTAAGCCATAAACTTACTGCACTGCTCATTATCACTTCTATTGTGGTGGTGACTCCTATTCTTCTATTGACCTATAAAAACGTGAGTGATAATGCGCTCTTGAATGAAAAAGAGCAGTTTACCACAATTTTAAACTTAGAATTTGAAATCATAAACAGTGCCTATCTTGTTCACATGAACAGTAAGGTAGAAGACGTGCTTGCACTTAAAAGAAATCTTTCTGAGCAAACAAAGTCTACAGATGCCAATATTCGTTCTTTTTTACAAAACGAGCTTTCATCACCTATTGAAAGTGTTTTCTTCATAGATTCACTCAATGCGCGTGCAAGTGAAAATAATATAACTACTTATGTTGCTTACGAGAGCCAAAAAGTGTATCCCCCAATACTTAAAAGACTTATTGAAAGTAATGTTAAGGATATAAAGGGCAGAACACTTAGTGACATGCTTGTTGCAAAAAACATTTCTCCTTATGGTGAATATGTTACTTTTAAGTATAATTTCAATGATTTAAAAGATAATATTCTTTTCTATTTTGAGCCATTAGATGATGTCCCTTTTTTAGATGCGGCTGTAGTGATGAGCTATGTTTCTTTAAGAAAGTATAAAGAAATCGAAGAGCAAACAAACCTTGATATTATTAGGCAAGTGCAAGCACGTTTTGAGAAGCTCTCTCTTTATAATGCTGCCTTTATTGCTCTTGTCAATAAGCAAGACAAAGTACTTGCTATCAAGGGTGAATTAGAAGATATGGCAGGGATTAAGCCCGCCTTAGAGCATGCGCAAAAAACAGGCTATATAGCTGAAACTTTAGAGCTTTCAGAAAAAGGCGAATACTTGGTTCAGTCAGGCTATCTAAAAGCTTTAGGCTGGTCACTTGTTTCTGCTGCGCCCTATACTTCCTTGCAATTTGAAACAAAACAACTTGTGCAAACTCTACTTATTTATTGCTTAATTGCTATTTCCATAGCTATTTTTCTTTGCTTGCTTTTATTAAAAACTATATTCACGCCTCTGCAATCTCTTATGCAAAGGGTGAATGTTTTGCGTTCTATTCAGCTTAGCCATACAGAAGAATTGAAAGAGTTTTCTAATTCTTTGCCTACCTATAGAAATGATGAAATAGGCTTATTAGCCAATAATTTCAAATTGTTATCAAATGAATTAGCAGAAAAGCTTTCTTCTTTATTTGAAACAACAAGAGTAAAGGAAAGAATGCAGGGTGAACTACATGCTGCAAGAGAAATACAATTAGATATTTTAAATATGCAAAATGAATCGCCTAACAATGAATATATGTCTACAGCCTTCTTTTTAGAAGCTGCAAAGGAAGTTGGCGGTGATTTGTATGACTATATCTTATTAAAAGATGGAAAATATGCTTTAGTTATAGGCGATGTTTCTGGAAAGGGTGTGCCTGCTGCCTTGTTTATGTCAATGACAGTGACACTTATACGTTACGCTCTTTCGCTAGAAAACAATTTAAAGCAAGTGATTATGAACGTCAATAATATGCTTGCAAGTCACAATGATGCAAATATGTTTGTCACGCTTTTTATTCTTATATATGACCCTCTTACTTCAAAAATAGAATATGTTAACGGTGGGCACAATCAGCCTTTAATTGTAAATAGAAAAACAAAGAAAGTTCGTATGCTAGAAGAGTTGAGCGGGCCAATGGTTGGTGTTTTTGATACAGTTGACTATCAAAGCTATCACGATGTATTAGGCGAAGATGAAACCCTGCTTGCTTTTACTGACGGTGTCACAGAAGCAATGAATGAAGAAAATGTTCTCTATTCTGATCAAAGACTTGTGGACTTCTTGAGTGAAATTTCAAACTCTCAACCAAAAGAAATGATTGATAAGATATTTAATAGCATTCTTGAATTTAGAGGAGAAGCAGAAGCTTCTGATGATATTACTATATTCTCGCTTTCACGCCCATTTGCTTCCGGCGACTAATTGCCTTTGGCGACCAAAAAACCCGAACATGAGCGGTTAAGCGTTCAGAAATAGCTAAAGTATTTTATTTCATTTTTTTAGTTTGCGAAAAAGTTTTAAGCTTCGCTTAAATACTGTTTCGCTTTAAAATGGTGAAGTTCTGTAATAGTTAGTGTGAATTACGAATAAAGAGTAAGAGCCATCTTCACTTCGTTCACATGTGTTTTAGACTTATAATAAGTGAGTAAATATGGATTATTTTTATATTTTTAAAAGCCCTGTTGGTTATATAGAAATAGGAGTTTCAAATCAAAGTGTTGTGCTTATTAAAAAAGTACATGAAAGACCTGAAAATTTTGGCACAAAAACAGATTTAATATCTCTAGTTTGCCTTCAATTAGAAGAATATTTTGCGGGCAAAAGAAAGGAATTTGACTTTCCTTACACGTTAAAAGGTACAGATTTTCAAATAAGGGTATGGAAAGCTTTGTGTGACATACCTTATGGTAAAACCTGCACTTACAAAGATGTAGCGCAGGCTATAGGTAATGAAAAAGCGTGCAGAGCTGTTGGCAATGCAAATGGGAAAAATCCTATTTCTCTAGTTGTGCCCTGACATAGAGTTGTAGCACACAGTGGACTGGGTGGATTTACAAGTGGCTTAGATATGAAAATTCAATTACTTGAATTAGAAAAAACAGACTTAAATACTGTTAGTCATGAATAACTAAAAAATGTGAAAAAGTGGAGTTTTAGTGGTAAAACTTCACTATTTTTATTAAATAGGCTTGACTTTTTCAAATTTTGCACTATTTTAATTAAAAATAACTAAACAGTTTTTTAAACTTAATGGAGAAGAATATGGCACTTTTCAGAGCAGTCAGCGTGTTGGCATTAGGTATGAGTTCGTATGCTTTGTATAAGACAGGTGCTTTAGACCCTGTTATCAAACAAGCTGTGAAAACAGGAACAAAAGTAAAGCAATATAAAGACGAAACAGTCTCAAAAGCAAAAGAGCATTATAGCAATTTAATGAAGAAAGATGAAGAAGAAAAAAATGAAAGCGATGTAATTTCAGGCGAATTACTTACAGACGATAAGTAATTTTATCGAAATCTTTGCACATGATTCTTATTTATGTTTGACAAATAAGTGTTCATTTTTGCCTTCGGCGACCAAAAAACCCCGAATATAAGCGGTTAAGCGATAATAATGGTTAAAGCATTTTATTTGTTTTTTAATTTGCGAAAAAGTTTTAAGCTTCGCTTAAATACTGTTTCGCTTTAAAAAATGGGCTTTGTCCAAATAAAAGTTAAAGTCATGAGCAAAGCTTGAGAGCATGTTCACTTTGTTTACATGTTTTTTAGAAAAGTAAAAAGGTTTTTTAATTCATCTGAAAAGAAACAGTTAAATTATCTGCTTGTTCTTTTTTTAAAAATAGGCGTAAACCATCGTTTGTAGAGAGCATAAATCTTTCGTTATAGCCTAAAGAATAGACGGGCGCGTTTTCAACTGAGAGAAGGGTGAGGATATCATTTGCTTTTATATCAAAAGAATCCATCACCTTTTTTGCGTTTTTTCCGCCTATGATTTGCTTTACAGTAAAGGGTACGTTCACGCTTGCATTCGCAAATTGGCAATGTTTTTTCTTGCCCATAGAGCCAAGTATTTTTGCCGCCATGCCTTCTGAAAGTCGAATACGTTTTCTTCCTTTTACTTCAACTATATATTCCATAGGTGGAAGACAACGCACCATTTGAATTTTATCGCCATTTTTTAGCCCTAAGGCTTCTATAGCTGCGCTTAGCTCTTCGCCGCCTTCAATGGTTTCTATATGACCGCATTCCTTTGGTTTCATTTCAATAAGCGGAATAATTCTGTCGTCATCAAGGTGTGCAACCACCTTTCCTCCCATTCCGCCTGCAAGTATGGTTTCACCTTGCTCACTTTTAATACGCACTGTATGCATATCGGATTCAATATCCATCTTATAAATAGTAGAATTTTGAAAAACACCCATTCTAAAAAGCTCGCTTTCTAACTTTTTATCTTCGATTTTATAGATATTGAGCGAAACACCACAAGGAGCATTGCTAAAGCTTGTAAACATAAATTCTCCCATCAAGCCTTTTATTCGGGCTTTATCTTCTTGGTTTGTGCTTCATTGAGCGTGTGTTTCTTGCCAAAGGCTTTTGCCGCATAGGATAAAATGCCTATAGTGCTTGCATTGTGTAAGAAAGCAGAAGTCACAGGACTTATCTTTCCTAATGAAGCAAAAAGCAATATAAGTGAATTTGCGCCAACAGTTGTGTAGAAAGAATTTTTGAGCACTTCTTGCGCTTTGTTTGCAATGTCTCTTGCTATAATAAGTGTTCTCAAATCGTCTTCTAAAAGTACCATTTGCGCAGATTCTCTTGCCAAATCAGCGCCTTGTGGCATACAAATTCCCACGTCAGCCGATAAAAGCGCAGGTGCATCATTCACACCATCGCCTGCAAAGGCAAGTTTTCTGCCCTTTGACTGCATTTTATGTAATATAGCCGCTTTGCCTTCTGGTTTTAATTCCCAATGTACTTCGTCAATATTTTCAAGCTCAGCCGCAATAGCTTTAGCCGTGTCTTTATGGTCGCCTGTAAGCATAACTATATGCTTTATGCCACGTTGTTTCAATTCAGCTAAAACAAAGGCAGCTTCTTCGCGTATTTCATCTCTTAATGCAATAATACCAATTAATTGAGATTCTTTTGCTATATAAAGAATGGATTTTCCTTGTTTTCTTAATTTTGCATCGTATTTATTGGCTTGTTTGCAATTGATATTTTCATCTTCTTCAAGAAAGTGTCTACTACCAACAAAAACCTGCTCATTATTAACAAAGGCTGAAACACCGTGTGCTACTATGAAGTCAACTTGGCTCACTTCAGGAAGCGTGAGTTTGCGCTTTTTTGCTTCATGAACAACAGCTCTAGCAACAGGATGCCCATAATGCTCTTCAGCGCTTGCGGCAATTGACAAGAGTTCGTCTTCGCTAAGTAGAGTATCTTCAGCTTTAAGTGGAATTATATCAACTATTTCTAAATTTCCTTTTGTTAATGTGCCTGTTTTGTCAAAGACAATAGTATCGACTTTTGATAGGCTGTCTAATGCTTGCCCGCCTTTTAAGAGCACTCCGCTTTGTCCTGCAGTGTACATGGCTGATTTGACGGAAATAGGCGCGGCTAGTTTTATTGCGCAAGAATAGTCAACAGTCAACACAGAAGCCGCTCTGCCTATGTCTTTTGTGAGTGCAAAGAGCATAAAGCCAAGTCCGAGAGTTATGGGAACTAATTTGTCAGCTAAATCAGTACTTTGCTTTTGCGATTGTGAGGGATTTCTTAAAGAATGTTCTAAGAAGCGAGAAATGCGCGCCATGCTTGTGTCCTTGCCCACATTTTTCGCTGAAATTTTAATACGACCATCTTCAATAATAGAGCCAGACAAGACTTCATCGCCTGCTTGCACATGAATAGGAAGAGATTCGCCTGTTATTGAAGCATTGTTGACAGCTGCTTCGCCGTCAACAACCACGCCGTCCACTGAAATAAGTTCACCTGTTCCGCAGATAACAATATCATTGATTTTCAATTGGGAAAAAGGAATAGAAACTTCTTTTGTGTCGCGCTCTACCCACACATTTTCCACTTGCGGCTTAAGCAATTTTGTGAGTAAGTCGTCAGACATGGCTTCTGTCCACTGCTCAAGCCATGAACCTATGCCAAGCAGTGCGACAATAATATTTGCTGTTGTATAGTCCTTTCTTAACAAAGAAAAGAGTACAGCCGATGCATCAAGCACTTCAACCTTGATTCCCTTGCTCCAAAGCGTAGTCACACCTTCAACTATTGTAGGAAAGCCTAAAGACCAGCTCAAGGCTTCCTTGATAAATCCTCTTTGAAAAGGCGTTGTTGCAGCAATAAGAGCTTGTCCTATTGCTGTAGAAAGCTGTATTTCTTTGCTTTTTCTTAATGCGTGTGCATAAGCTTCTTTTGGAAATTCTTGCATAAAGTCAAGAATTTTCTCTCTGTGGTCTTTATTTCCATCGTATTCAATAATAAGTGAATAGTTCTTGATATTTAGACGAACAGATTGCACACCAGAAAAACCAGATAATACAGCCTGCAAATAATTTGTATCTAGCTCAGGCGAAAGCAAGCGCTTTGTTTGTATGCGTAGGCGCTTTGGTACTTCGTGTATAATATTGTAAGAAGTGCTTTTTGTATTGCTTTTATTTTCTTGCATGTTTTTCTCAAAATTTGTTTTCAAAGAAGAGCTTTTGCTCAAATACTTTATGGAATAAGAGCAAAAAATGGATAGAGAATATTTGTCTCACTACTTCTTTGATTTGGTATTTAATTTTACATGTGCAGTAGCAAAAGTGAGCATAGCAAGACCTGCTGCAATATGAACAGGTTTGCGGTAGGGGAACTTTACAAAGGCAGAAAGTGTTGTCAAAGCAAGAGAATAGGCAAGACCATGTTTGACAATCTTTCTTTGTTTTGCTTTTACTTGAGCTACATTCTTCTTTTTTTCAACTGTAGCAGGCAAGCTTTCTTCTTTGACTTGATCTTTATGAGTTGTGAGTGCTTCCATAAATACATTCCTTATAAAAAATTATTAATGCTTTTAGATTATTTCGGCATAAAATTTTATTAATCTTCTTGGCTCATTTCTGCTTTTGCGTCTTCGATTTTTTCTTTCATTTCTTCAACACTTGCTTGCAGTGTTGTCCATGCATTCATCGCACCGCTTATAAGAGCTTTTTGAATGGTAGGGTTTGATGCAACAACAGCAATACCTGCACCTATAGCTAATCCTTTTAAAAAGGAAGGATGGGTGAGTGTAGAGCTTTTTGTTTGGCTTGGCATGAGGTTTTGCCCAAGCTGTGCTCCTACTTCTTGCACATTGTTATAGCCGTAGGAAGAAGTGATTTCTTGCATAGCTTGTGGGTTTTTCTTATACATATTATAGGCATCTAAAGGTTTTGTGCTGTCGTAGTAGGCATTGTTATTATACATATTATGAGGATATTTTGTATTCATATTCACTCCTTATTTTGAAATATTTGTGTCAGGCAATTCAATTGCCTTGTTTTCATTACTTTCTTTATTCTCGTTATTATTTGCATCAAGCAATGAGTCTATAGTGTATTTTCCGGCTGTTGTAAAAAGAGCAAGGCTTGCAACTGAAAGAACGCCACTTACACCAAGAAGAGCAGTTGTTGTTATTCCAAAAGTTGTTGCAAAGCCCATAGTGCCAGCTTCACGAACAATTTCTGCTGCTGCTTGTTTCTTTGTAACCTTGCCTTCTTTGACCTTGCGGACATTTTTTGCTGTAGCATAGGTTGCGCCTGTCACAAGGCCTGCAATCAAGCCACCTAAAGCGGTTGCTCCTAGAGGTGGAGTTGGGTATTTGGGTGAAACTTTCATCATTATATTCCTTTTATTCAGATTTGTTTCGCCACGCTGTGGACGAAA
>CAYJHE010000017.1:0-17233 GCA_964369675.1 uncultured Desulfovibrionaceae bacterium
CCGCCTGTTGCGAGTAAGTATATACCTTTATGCTCTTTCATTGCGTCTATCACTTCTTTTGAGCGTTTACCCTTACCCATCGAACCTGCCATGCCAAGTGCATAGAGCCTTGGAGCATAGGCATCCATACGCGATGAAGTGGTTGGCCCACAAGAACCTATGACCTTGCCTTCTGGTGTTGGTGAAGGCCCCATGTAATAAATGATTTGCCCTTCTATATCAAACGGAAGCGAACCGCCTTCATCTAATGTTTGTATAAAACGCTTGTGCGCAGCATCTCTGCAAGAATAGATTGTGCCTGATAGCACAACTAAATCGCCTGCTTTGAGTTTTACTATGTCCTCTTTTTTGAGAGGAGTGGTGAGATTATAAGTAGCCATAATTCCTCCCTAAAATTCCACTGTATCGTGACGGATAGAGTGACATTGAATGTTAACTGCAAGCGGTAATGAGGCAATATGACAAGGCGCTGTTGCGATTTTTACAGCTAACGCAGTAGTTTTGCCGCCAAGTCCCATTGGTCCAATACCAAGTTTATTGATACGCTCGAGATATTCTGCTTCTAATGCTTGAAGTTGCGGGTCTGGGTTCACGTCTTCAAGTGAGCGCATAAGCGCTTTTTTAGCAAGTATACCAACAGATTCAAAAGTTCCGCCAATACCCACGCCAACAACTATTGGAGGACATGGATTTGGCCCTGCTTCTGCAACGCGTTCTATCACAAATTTACGCACGCCATCTAAACCTTGTGATGGGCTTAGCATGGTCACGCGTGACATGTTTTCACTGCCGCCGCCTTTTGCAAGGAAGGAGATTTTGAGCACATCGCCTGCTACATTATCTGTGTGGATAACAGCAGGTGAATTATCAGTGGTATTTTTGCGTGTGAGTGGGTCACACATAGATTTTCTAAGATAGGCTGTGTCGTAAGCTTCAATCATAGCTGCATTGATGACAGCATTTAATGAAGCCTTGCCTTGTAAGTCGATTTGCACATTTTCTCCGCGTTCAACAAAGAAGATAGCTGTTCCGCAATCTTGACAAAGTGGAAGCTTTGATTCAGCTGCATAGTCAGCATTTTCAATAAGTTGGCGGAAAATTTCCTTTGAGGCTTCGTGTGTTTCACGTTCATAGCCAGCTTTAAGTGCATCATAGACATCATGCTCTAAGACAGTGCTTGACTTTGCAATCATTTCTACAATGGCTTTATGTATTTTATCGGCTGATATTGTTTTCATGTATTTTCTCTATTTTTTTTGCCTTCGGCGACCAAAGGGGATAATCCCCTTTGGAAACCTTAGCATGAGCGGTTAAGAAGTAAGGCGAAGCTAAAGAATTTTTTTATTTTTTTGTTTGCGAAAAAGTTTTAAGCTTCGCTTAAATACTGTTTCGCTTTAAAAAAGGTTTTCTTACTTCATAGCAAAAACATGCTACGAAAAAAGAGTAAGCTGCATGTTCACTACGTTCACATGTGTTTTTGTTAAGCCCTAACTAGACTGTAATATTATACATTCTTATCGCGTGAAAGTTTTTTGAGTATGAACTTTGGAACAATACCCTTCACGCTTTCAATAGCAACCATTCTACGCATAACACCAAGTTGGTCTTGAAGTGGAAGCTGTTTTGGACACACGTCTTCACAGCCTAACAAGCCCATACAACCAAATACGCCAGTATCATCGCCAACTAAGTCGTAGTAGTCCTTAGTTGTACGGTTATCGCGTGGGTCAAGGTAGAAACGAGCTAAACGGTTGATTGAAGTAGCACCTATAAAGTCTTCGCGCATGCGTGCGTTACCGCAAGCAGCAACACAGCAACCGCATTCAATACAGCGGTCAAGTTCAAAGATTTGAGTGGCTAATTCGTTATCCATGCGCTCTTCTTCAGCACTTGGGTCGAATTTCTTGTCAGTGTGAATCCATGACTCAATCTTTGTACCAACAGAACGAAACCATGTACCTGTGTCAACAGAAAGGTCGCCTACAAGCTTGAATACTGGAAGTGGGTGAAGTTCGATAACATCTGGTAAATCAGATGTTTGTGTGTGGCAAGCAAGGCCTGGTCTGCCGTTAATTACCATTCCGCATGAACCGCAAATACCGGCTCTACAGCAGAAGTCAAATTGAAGGCTTGGGTCTTGTTCGTCACGAATAAGGTTTAGAGCAACAAAGAGAGTCATTCTGTCAAATTCTTCTAAATAGAAGGATTGAATATAGGCTTCTTGTGCTGGATTTGCTGGATTGTATCTAAATATTTTAAAATGAAGTCTTCTGGCCATGATATATTCCTTCTTGAATTATAATTTGAGTAGATTTTCGTTCACACGAAGTTTGTCTTCTGGAATGTCAGCATAGATGGTTTTACCACCGCCATAACCACGTTCTCCTGGAGGGAGTTCGTAATATGGAGTTGCTTCTTCATAATTCAAGGTAGGAAGGTCATCGCCCTTCTTCCATATAGCAAGTGTACGGTTGAGCCAATCTCTGTCGTTACGTTCAGGATAGTCTTCACGAGCGTGCGCACCACGGCTTTCTGTACGCTTGAGCGCGCCATAAGCTGTGCAAAGAGCAAGTTTGAGCATACCGTCAACGCGTAAAGCAAGAGAAAGTTCAGGTGTGAAGCCAACAACATTTGAGCCTTGTAAGCCAATGTTCTTTGCTCTGTCACGAAGAACTTGTAATTTCTTCACGCCTTCTTCAAGTGATGGGCCATTACGGAAAATACCAACGTGTTCCATCATCACTTCTTGCATTTCATTGCGTATAGCAGTTGCGTTTTCTTTGCCATTCTTACCACTTACTATAGTTGAGATTTTTTCTTCAACTTGCTTGTGTGCGTCAGCAATGCATTCTGTTTTGATAACATTTTCATTTGCTTGCAAGAATTCAGTCACTTTTTGGCCAACAATTCTGCCTGAAACAATGGTTTCAGCAAGTGAGTTACCGCCTAAGCGGTTGAAGCCGTGCATATCCCAACATGCAGCTTCACCAGCTGAGAAGAGACCGTGTAAACCATAAGCAGCACCGTCTTTATTCACGCGTACACCACCCATTGAATAGTGCTGAGTTGGGCGCACAGGAATGAGTTGATGAATAGGATTTACGCCTAAGAAGTGGGTTGAAATATCGTAAACTTCACGAAGATTTGTTGTGATGTGCTTTTCTCCTAAGTGACGAATGTCAAGCCAAACGTGGTCGCCATATGGAGATTTTACGCCAAGACCTTTACGCATATGTTCAGTCATACGGCGTGAAACAACGTCACGAGAAGCAAGTTCTGCTTTTTCTGGCTCATAGTCAGGCATAAAGCGGTATTCATTCACGTCAAGAAGTGTTCCGCCATCGCCACGACAGCCTTCTGTTACAAGAATGTCTGTTGGCACTGTGCCTGTTGGGTGGAATTGAACAGCTTCCATATTACCCATTGGAACAATACCAGTGTCGAGCGCGATGATTTGTCCGCCGCCATCACAAATAACAGCATTTGTTGTTGCTTTGTATATTCTGCCGTAACCGCCTGTAGCAATCAATGTGGCTTTAGCAACATAGGCAACTAATTCGCCTGTGCGTAAGCAACGCGCAATACAGCCCATACATTTTTCACCATCGTGAATAAGGGCTTCTGCTTGCATGCGGTCAAACATATTTACGCCAAGTTGGAGTAATTTATTATCTAAAGTAAAGAGAACAGAGTGGCCTGTGCCGTCTGAGGTGTAGCAAGTACGCCATTTTGCAGTTCCGCCAAAAGCTCTTGAGTGGATAAGGCCTTCTTTTTCTGCTAATTCTGTTGCTTGGAAAGGTTTTCCGCCTTTAAAATAAGTGTGTTCACCAGGAACAACACGACTCCAAGGCACGCCTAAGTATGCCATTTCACGCATAGCAATAGGGCCAGTATCAGCAAATAAACGCGCAACTTCTTGGTCACAGCCCCAGTCAGAACCTTTTACAGTATCAACAAAGTGAACATCAGGGCTATCGCCTTGACTCATAGCAGAGTTGCCAAGTGCTGCTTGCATGCCGCCCATAGCAGCTGAAGAGTGAGAGCGGCGAGGTGGAACAAGGGTGAGACAGTTTACGCTAAAACCTGCTTCGGCTGCGCTCATCGCAACACGTTCACCAGCTAAGCCAGCGCCTATACATAGTAAATCTGAATGATATATTTGCATGTTATATTCCTTTTGAATCTACACTTAAATTTGCTGAACTAGTCGCTTCTTCAACTTGTGGAGCGACTGTATTGCTTGTTGTCACTTCATCTAAATCAATGCTGACATACTTCATTTCTGTAATAAAGCCAAGGCAAATGCACACAGCAATAGCTATAGCAATCATCTTTGTAGAACAAGCTCTGTTTGCCGCTGTGATATAGCCATATTTCACGCCTAAACGAAAAACGCCTATACCAACATGTAACCATGAACAGAATAATAAAGCGGTGTAGAAAAGTGTTGCGCCTTCTGTTTGCATGCGCGCAGCAGATTTTTCTGCTGTGATTGGCAAATCAAGTAAGACTTGGAATATATGTGTAGAAGCTAAGGCAAGTAAAGCAATAGCTGTTATAGCCTGCACTGCCCATGCCCATGTTTCAGGATGCTTCATGCTTTTACTGTGATTATACATTGCTTTCATCTCGCCTTGCCTAAAAGGAAATTTGCGAGCTGCAACAATGAAGTGAGTGAACATAATAATGAGAATGATAGGTAGAATGAGTAGTTCGATATAGGTTACTTCTAAGAAGTAGGCGAGTGCATTAAAGAAGTTCACGCCTAAAAGAATAGAAGAAACAAGTAGTAAGTGACCAAAAACAAAACAAGTTAACAAAATACCTGTAGCAACCTGATAAAACTCAAGTTTCTTTGAACATTTCGGTAACGCGTTTGAACCAGTAGACAAGTTTTCATGTCTATACATGTGCTGTGACATATGTCCTCCATTAAAAAATTTAATAAAAAAAACACATATGAGGAATTTGCAAAATATTGTGTCTCCCATTCCACAGAAGATACTTACTTTTATGTAAAACAATGCCTTACATAAAATACCTTAAACACAAAATGCATGAATATGTGCAATACAACATCCATACATCTAAGAAAAAGTATTAGTTATAGAAAATAATAACTGATGCCCGTCAGCGTAAAAATATATGCATATTTTATGCCATACAACACTTTTATACACAGCATTTTAAAGCATTACACACATAATTTTATGATTGAAAGTCACACAGCTTCCCCTATAACGCACACTCCGCCCAAATGCGAATAAGGTTTTGCTCTCAAAAAAAAGAATATTAGAGCAAAAAAGTCCCTTCATTTACATACACCCTATACAAGAAAAAATATAAATAATTTTCTGTCTCTTGTCTATAGCAAATGTCTAACTTTATTTATTTTTAGTGTGAAAAAAGTCACTTCATTATAATTATTGAATATTTTTCAAGCACTAAGAAAAAGAGAATAAAAATTTACCAAAGCTGTGTTTATAGGCTTTTGCGCAACATATGTAGCAGACTTGAAACATATGTATCTCAAACGCTACACTTTGCCATAAAAATGTAGCGCTCTTTTTATGCTCTAATAGTTTTTTCAGCTCTATCAGCTCTTTAGCGAGACATGGTATTGATTTTGCAACACTAGGGACAATATTAATAAAAAAATACATGAAGAAAGCAAAAGAAAAGTATGTAAAATATTGTTTTTATTGCCCAAGAAAAAAATTTGATGATTTATTTTCTATAAAAACAAAGTTTCATTCAGCCAAATTACAAGATTAGCAAGCAAGATAAGCAAGACGTGCAAGATTAGTTTTGCTTTGAACTGTTCTTCTATATTAAGTACATTAAGAAGAACAGTAAAGAATATCAACAATTTAATTGGAGGAAAGTGTTATCATGAGAGACCCAAAACTCTTGATGAATATCTATGAAATGATGCATAAAATTCGTCATTTTGAAGAAAGAGCATTTGATTTATTTTTAGAAAATGTGCTCAGAGGCTCTGTTCACCTTTATACTGGCGAAGAGGCTATTGCTGCATCAGTCTGCGGCCTATTAAATGAAGATGATTATATCACAAGCACTCATAGAGGCCATGGGCACGGTATTGCAAAAAGTGATGATTTAAAAAGCGCTATGGCTGAACTTATGGGCAAGGAAACCGGTTTTTGCAAAGGGCGTGGGGGCTCTATGCACATTGCGGACTTATCTAAAGGAAATCTTGGCGCAAATGCTATTGTTGGTGGCGGTATTCCAATTGCTGTTGGCGGTGCTTTATCAGCTAAGATGAGGAAAACAAAACAAGTTGCTGTTTCCTTTTTTGGTGATGGTGCTTCTAACCACGGAACCTTCCATGAAAGCTTAAACTTAGCTTCTGTTTGGAAACTTCCTATTATCTTTCTTTGTGAAAATAATGGTTTTGGTATTTCTGTTCCTGCATGGCAAAGCACATCTGTTGAAGATATTTCTGTGCGTTCAGTGGGCTATAATATGCCAGGCATAACAGTTGACGGAAATGATGTACTTGCTGTTTTAGAAGCAACTGAAAAGGCTCTTGAAAGAGCTCGTAATGGCGAAGGGCCAACACTTATTGAATGTAAGACATACCGCTGGCGTGGGCACTGGACAGGTGACCCTGAAGTATATCGTACACGCGAAGAATTACAAGCAAAGAAAGAAGACGACTGTATAGCGCGTTTTGGTGCGTACTTAATTGAACAAAAAATCGCAACAGCAGAAGAATTAGAAGCAATAGACAAAGATGTTTTGGCGCAAGTGAATGAGGCTATTGAATTTGCAATAAATAGCCCAGAACCTGATCCTTCAACTGTACTTGACTATGTATACTGCGAAAAATAGGGAGGCAGGAAGACAATGAGTATTAAAACTTACGCACAAGCGATTAAAGACGTTATTGCAGAAGAAATGCGCCGTGATGAAGCTGTTTTCATCATGGGTGAAGATATAGCCGAACAAGGCGGTGTTTTTGGTTGTACACGCGGACTTCACGCTGAATTTGGCGATGAAAGAGTTCGCAATACACCAATAAGTGAAAGTGGTTTTGTTGGCGCAGGAATTGGCGCAGCATGCACAGGCATGCGCCCTATTGTAGAACTTATGTACATGGATTTTATCTATGTTTGTATGGATCAAATCTTCAACCAAGCGGCAAAAATCCGCTATATGTTTGGCGGTAAAGCCGAAGTTCCACTTGTTATTCGTGGACAGCAAGGTATTGGCAGAGGTAATGCTGGTCAGCATTCACAATCGCTTGAATCGCTTTGTATGAATATACCCGGTATCAAGGTTGTGTGTCCTTCAACTCCTGCTGACGCGGCTGGACTATTAAGAACAGCTATACGCGACCCTAACCCTGTTTTATTCTTTGAACACAAAGCTTTATATGTAACAAAGGGCGAAGTGCCTGACGACCCTGAATTTATGATTCCTTTTGGCCAGCCAAGAGTAGTTCGTGAAGGCAAGGACGTGACAATAGCAGCAACACTTCTTTATGTGCATAAAGCTTTAGAAGCAGCTGATATTCTTGCAAAAGAAGGTATTGAAGCTGAAATCATCGACCCTCGCACCTTAGTGCCGCTTAATACAGATAGTATTGTTGAATCTGTCAAGAAAACAGGCAGATTAGTCACAGTACACGAAGGGCATAGAACAATGGGACACGGTACTGAAATTGCTTCACAAATCACTGAAAAAGCTTTCAAATACCTTGACCACGCACCTATACGCTTAGGCGCAAAGGAATGTACCCTTCCTTTCAATCTCACTTTAGAAAATGCTGTTGTACCTCAAGTTTCAGAAATTGTTGCAGCTGCAAAACAGTCTTTATATAGATAAGGAGCTAGAAAATGGCACATATTATCAATATGCCAAAGCAAGGCCTTCAGATGACTGAAGGTACAATTATGAAGTGGCTAGCCTCTGAGGGCGACACTATTGCAGAAAACGCACCGCTATTTGAAATAGAAACAGATAAATTAACTATCACAGTTGATTCCACACATGCAGGAACATTGCTTAAAATCGTGCGTAAAGAAGGCGAGGTTGTGCCAATCACTGAAGCTGTTGCTATTATTGGTGATGCAAATGAAGATATAAGCGAAGTGCTTGCTTCTATGAATACAGGCGCAAGCCAAACACAAGAAACACAAGCCACACAAGCCACACAAGAAAGTACGTCTGCTACAGCGTCTGCATCACAAGCTCCTATGCAAGCTTCTCTTCAAGTTTCACAAGGCGCACAGACATCTGGTTTTGCAAGCCCAAGAGCAAAAACAGCTGCACAAGAAAAAAATCTCGACTATTCAACTATAGCTGGTTCAGGGCCTGACGGTCTTGTTATCGAGCGTGATGTGCTTGCAACAGCAAGTGCACAGCCCTCTGCAACACCACTTGCAAAGAAAATTGCAGCTCAGCAAAATGTATCGCTTGCAAATGTACACGGAAGTGGCGCACGCGGAAAGATTTGTAGGGCAGATGTGCTTGCAGGGAAAAATATTCAAGAAGCTACTCCAGATATTCGTCCGCTCACAGGTATGCGCAGAGTGATTTCACAGCGCATGAAGGAAAGCCAAAACCTCAACGCACAAACAACACATCGTGTAAGTGTGTGCATGACAGAAGCAAGCCGTTGCCGTGAACAGCTCAAAAAGCTAGATATAAAGGTTTCTTTCAATGATATTATATCCTTATGTGTAGCAAGAGCCTTGCATGACAAACCACAAATGAATGTGCAATTTGTTGAAAATGGCATTTGGTATAAGGACACAGTAAACCTTGGAATAGCTGTTGCTCTTGACGAAGGCTTGGTTGTACCAGTTGTGCACAATGCACAGTACATGACCTTGCAAGAAATCTCTGTAGCTATCAAGGAAGTGGCAACAAAGGCAAGAGACGGTTCTTTAGAGCCTGACAGATATACTGGTGGCTCTTTTACTATTTCAAATCTTGGTATGTATGGACTTGAAGAGTTTACAGCCATTATCAATCCACCTGAATCAGGTATATTAGCAGTTGGAAAAATTGAACAAACTCCTATTGCTGTGAATGGAAATGTTGAAATTCACCCTATGATGAAATTGACTTTATCCTACGATCACAGATTGATAGACGGCGCGCCTGCTGCTGAATTTTTGAGCACTATCAAGAAATATCTTGAAAATCCATTCTGTCTACTTTAGTCGGAGAAAATATGAGTGATTATACATTAGCTGTCATTGGTGGCGGCCCTGGTGGTTATGTTGCAGCAATTTGCGCTGCAAAGCTTGGTGTGAAAACCATACTTATAGAAAAAGAAAAGGTAGGCGGAACTTGTCTTAACTGTGGTTGCATACCTACAAAGTGTCTCTTGCAGTCAGCGCATCTTTTTCATTCTTTCAATCATTGCGAAGAATTTGGCGTGTCTGCTTCAAATGTTTCTTATGATTACAGCAAGATAGCAAAACGTAAGGATACTATTGTTTCTCGCTTGCGTGGAGGAGTTGAAGGCTTACTTAAGGCTGCAAAGGTAGAAGTAGTATATGCTGATGCAAGGCTTGAAGCAAATAATGTTATTATAGCTGGTGAAAGAACAATCAAGGCTGAAAATATCATTCTTGCAACTGGTTCTACACCAAATATCATTCCCCTTCCTGGGCATGATTTGCCAAATGTGCTTTGTTCAACAAAGGCATTGGCACTTGAAAAAGCGCCAAAGTCTGTTGTTATTGTTGGAGGTGGTGTTATAGGAATGGAATTTGCTTCATTTTATAATGCTTTAAATATTCCTGTCACTGTGCTTGAATTTATGCCAAATATCTTGAACGGACTTGATAAAGACGTGATAGACTTGATGACACAGAAGTTCAAGAAAGATAATGTTAATATACACACTTCTGCAAAGGTTTTAGAAATAAAAGACGGAGCTGAAAAAAGCGTTGTATATGAGTTGAATGGCAAACAAGAAGAAGCTTTAGGCGAAATTGTCATCTTGGCTACAGGGCGTAAGGCTGTGACTCTCGGTTTAGAGAATTGCGGTCTTACAATTGAAAAGCAAGGTGTTCAAGTTGATGAATATATGCGTACAAACTTGCCAAATGTCTACGCTATTGGCGATGTGACAGGCAAGGTTCAGCTGGCGCATGTAGCAAGTGCGCAAGGGCTTGTTGCAGCGCACAATGTTGCTGGCAAGAATCGAAAAATGCACTATAATATCATTCCTGCTTGCGTGTATACTACACCTGAAATTGCCTCTGTAGGACTTACAGAAGAAGACGCAAGAGCAAAGGGATACAATATCAAGCTTGGCTCTTTTCCTGTTGCTGCAAATGGTAAATCTATGATTGTTGGCGAAAAAGACGGTTTTTGTAAGCTCATCACCGATGCCGATACAGGCGAAATTCTTGGCTGTCATATTGTGTCGCCTTGCGCTACTGATATGATAGGTGAAATTGTTGCTACAATGCAATCAGAAGGCACATTAGAAGAATTAGCAGAAGCAATCCATCCGCATCCAACTGTGAATGAAATCATCATGGAAGCTGCGCACGATGCCGAAGGGCTTTGCATACATAAAGTATAAAAAAATAAACACTTTTTCACAAATTTGATACCTCGCTTTTATGCGAGGTATTTTTTTTAATTTTATGTGTAGTAAAACATGTGTAGCGATTGTATCAACTTTGTGACATTTGTTTCAATCGCTACAAGTGTATCGCTACACTTGTATATAAAAAAAAGCGCTACACCTCTCTAATTCCGCTCTATAAGCCCTCTTTCTTCTTGGAATGCTATTTGCAATTTATAACGAAAACTTGTGCAATAAGACTTTTATATCTCGATAAATCCCTATCGAGAAAAGTAAGACAAGTGAGATTTGTTTTAAACATTCAAGGCAAATTATCTAATTTTTAGGAGGACTATTATGTCTATTATTGATTGTCGATTTCGTCCAACAACACCTGAGTTCCTTTGCTATATCGAACCAGAACCAGCATTATTTGAAATAATGAAATCTCGCCCTTGCAAGCCTGAACCAATGGAAACTTCTATCAAACTTATGAAGAATATCGGCATTACTGGTGGTGTTATTTCAGGTAGAGAATGGGCAGCAGGCGGACATAGCGTTTCTAACGAATATATTGCAAGCCTAGTTAAGAAACATCCTGATTTCAATATTATTCCTGTAGCTGGCGTTGATCCTACATTAAGCGAAGATAAGCTTACTGCAAACCTAGAATACGCTTTGAGAGATTTGAAATTAAAAGGCGCTTCTGTTGATCCTTTTGTTCTTGAAACAAATTGCGCTGACAAAAGATTCTATCCTATCTACAAACTCTGTCAGGATTACAATGTTCCTGTTATGATCACAATAGGACCTTTCCCAATGGGTCGCGGTAGAATGGAATGGTGTCACCCAAATGCAGCTGACATCATCGCAAACGACTTCCCTAACTTGAAAATCCTTCTTTCACACGCTGGTTTCCCATACACTCAAGAGCTTATTGCTATTGTTTGGAGAAATAAGAATGTGTACTTTGAAAATTCACTTTACTACAAACTCCCTGGCGCAAACATGGTTGTTGATGCTGTAAATAACTACATCCACGACAAAATGGTTTGGGCTTCTGCTTATCCATTTGCAGATTATAACTCAGCTTTGAATGACTTCTATCAAGCTGGCTACAAAGAATGCCACTATTCAAAGATTCTCACTGAAAATGCACAAAGACTCTTTGATGTGTCTTTTTAATAACAAAGCCTAATCAAACATTCAAGCGAGGTAAATAGTATGTCTATCATAGATTGTCGTTTTCGTCCTTCCACCCCTGAATTTATGGGTTATCTTGAACCTGAACCACACTTTTTTTCAGTGCTAAAGTCTCGCCCTCCCAAGCCTGAAAGCCTAGAGACTTCAATAAAGCATTTGAAAAGTGTCGGCGTGACAGGTGCTGTAATTCACGGCAGAGAGTGGGCAAAAGCAAATCAATTTATCACTAATGACCATATAGCCGAGCTTGTTAAAAAGCATACTGATTTCAACATCATCGGCGTTGCTGGTGTTGATGCCGATGCAGGTGAAGAAGTGGTATGCTCTAAATTGGAATACGCTATCAAGGAATTAAAGCTCAAGGGCGTTTCACTTGATCCTTTTGCTATCGAAAGCGACTGTGCTGACGAAAGATTCTACCCTATATACCAGCTGTGCCAAGACTATAATGTTCCTGTTATGATAACATTAGGACCATTTCCTGCTGGCTATGGCTATATGCAGTGGTGTTCACCTTTCCCAGCTGACAAAGTTGCAAACGACTTCCCTAATCTAAAGATTCTTCTTACGCATGGTGGTTTTCCTCACACGCAAGAATTTATTGCAATAGTGTGGAGAAACAAGAATGTATATTTTGAAAATTCACTTTTCTATAATATGCCGGGTGCAGATATGGTAGTTGAAGCAGTAAATAACTTATTTCCGGAAAAAATGGTTTATGCTTCTGCCTACCCTTCTATCGACTATTACCAGTCTTTGAAAGATTTTTACAAAATGGGCTACAAAGACAGCGTATTACCAATGATTTTACACGAAAATGCCAAAAGGCTTTTTGATGTAAGCTTCTAAATTAATACATATAATGGCTTAGCTATACACTAAGCCATTATATGGAAATTGAACTAAAAAGACGAGGTATAATCTATGTTTTCAAAAAAATTTACTACTTGTGCTATAAGCTTAGGCTTAATCTTTGCCACAGCTGTGCCTTCATTTGCAGCAATTGCTCTAAAAGCTGCTACTCCTGCAAATGCTGAATCCTATGTCTATAAAGCTTACACTGAAATGGGTAAGTATATAGAAGAAAAATCTAATGGCAAATATAAGCTTGAAATTTATGAATCTGCAAAATTAGGAAATCCTGACACTGTAAACCAAGGTATTCAATTTGGCACAATTCACTTTGCCCAAGAAGGTACAGGTAATATGTCTGCCTTCACACCTGTAGCGAATGTTTTTGAATTACCTTTTGTTTTTGGTTCTATAGAAGATTTCCGCAAAATTTTTAATGGCCCTATGGCAGATGTTGTCTATGAAAAAATGAGCACAAAAACCATACGCTATCTTGGCGTTGCTGAAATTGGCTTTAGAAAAATGTTTGTTAATGACCAAGTTAATTCTTTGGCTGAATTAAAAACAAAACGTATCCGTACAACACTTTCAAAAACCCATAATGCTGCTATTTCAGCTATGGGCATGAATGCAACTCCAATGCCAATGATGGAAGTATTTACTGCCATTCAGCAAGGTGTTGTTGACGGACTTGACTTAGACTTTTTCTGGGCGTCTATGTTCAATATTCACGAAGTTGCTCCATATGTTTATGAAACAGATCACTTAGTGACACCACAAGTTCTTGTTACTGGCGAACGCTGGTGGTCTAGCTTACCCAAAAAAGACCAAGCTATGTTTGAAGAAGCTGTGAAAGTATTTATTGCTACTTCAAATAAGTACAATGAAGAAGATCAAAAGAAAGCTCTTGATGTAATGAATAAAGCAAATGTGAAATTCATACAACCTACTGCGGCTGACAAAGCAGCTATGGTGAAATCTGTGCAGCCTCTTTACGACAAGCTTCCTAAAGACCAAGCTGAACTTATGAAAGAAATTAAGGCCGCTCTTGCAAAGTAATCAATCCTACATTTTATTCTCTTGGAGATAAGCATGAAAATAGTAAAACTATTAGAGAAATTTGATGACGCATTTTCCTATGTAGGTATTGCCTTCTTTATCTTGTTCACAGCAGTCACATTTTCACAGGTTATTTCACGATACTTTTTTATGTATACACTACCATGGGCAGAAGAAATTTCACGCTTCTCCTTTATATGGATGGCATACATAGGCATGAGTAGCTGCATGAGGCATGACATACATCTCAAAGTAGATGTTCTTAGTGTGAAACTGCAGGGAGCAAGTAAAACTATTCTCTATGTCATTGATATGCTTATATCGCTTATTTTCTGTCTCTTCATTGTCTACTGGGGATACGACATGCTAAATCTTGTTTACGAATCAGAACAAGTTGCCCTCACAGTGCCAGTACCACTTGTACTTGTGTGGATAAGCATACCTTTGTCCTTTGCTTTTGCCTGCATTCACATTGTGGCAAATATAGTAAGAGCGCTTCAACCAAAAGAATATAAAGAACAAGAAAGTCTGGCATAATCGAAAATTAGCCTTAGACATATATCAATAAAACTTTATGCAATATTTTCAACTTCTTTAGTTTCTAAAGCTAGAGAAGTTGAGATAAAGCATAAAAAAGGATTTGGGGGAGATTATGGGGGACATGTTTCTTATTATTTTTGGCAGCCTTTTAGTATTACTTTTCATGGGTGTGCCTATTGCTTTTTCACTAGGAATTTCTGCCTTGATAGGCATGTATATGGGAGATATGCCCTTTTTCATGTTTATCCAAAGGCTTTACAATACATTTGATTCTTTTCCGCTTATGGCAGTTCCTTTCTTTATCTTGGCAGGTGAAGTTATGCAAAGAGGAACTATTGCCGACACATTGCTCAACTTCTGTAAAACTCTGATTGGGCATATCAAGGGCGGACTTAGTCATATTGCTGTATTGACATGTTTATTTTACGGTGCTTTATCGGGTTCTGCTCCAGCAACAACTGCTGCTGTTGGCGGAATAATGGTGCCACCTATGGAAAAAGAAGGCTATCCAAAAGCCTATGCCACTGCAATCAACTGTGCAGGCGGCTGTCTTGGTGTTATGATACCTCCTTCTGTTCCACTTATTTTATACGGCGCGACTGTGGGCACTTCTATCAGTGATTTATTCATCGCAGCTATTATTCCCGGCATCTTTTGCGGCGCAGCATTAATGCTTGCTGGTTATATCTTTGCTGTTCGCAATAATTATGGCGAAAAGCACGCAAGAGTTTCTTATGCAGACCGTTTAAAAGCACTTTGGTCTTCAAAATGGGCACTACTTATGCCTGTTATCGTGCTTGGCAGTATTTATGGCGGAATAACAACGCCAACTGAAGCTGGCTGTGTTGCAGTTGTTTATGCTTTCTTTGTTGAAGTCTTTTTGACAAGAAGTATGACAATGGCAAAGGTAAAGATGATATTCTTAGGCTCTATGCGCACAACAGCTTCTATTTTCGCGATAATTGCTTGCGCTAACGCACTTGGTATTGTTTTAGTTTACTTCAATGCCCAAGACTATATTTCAGCCCTTTTACTTGGAATTTCAGACAGCAAATATGTTGTTCTTCCTATTATCTTGGCTATTTTATTCATTCTTGGCACTTTTCTTGATACTTCTGTTATCATATTAGTTTTAGGGCCTATGCTCATGCCTGTTATAGCAGCACTTGGCATTGATCCAATACACTTTGGTATCACTATGCTCATCATGCTCACCGTAGGCTTTTTAACTCCGCCTGTTGGTGTAAATCTTTTTGTGGGCGCAACAATAAGCGGAACTCCTTTTGCCCAGCTTTCAGTTGCTGTACTGCCATTTATCTTTGTACTTATTGTCTGTTCATTAGTGATAGCATTTGTACCTCAACTTTCGTTAATTATGCTGTAACAAGCATGTAGGCAAGGCATTTTATTGTGTGTGTGACAATAAAATAATGGCTATACTAGCCATAAAAAATTAACAGCATATCAAAACTTGATATGCAAACTCAAAAAGCATATCTTCAATAAGATTGAGGCGCTTTTTGACAAGGAGTTTTTATGGAATCAACCTTTTATCCCTATCTGATCGCATTTGCTTGGATGTCTATGCTCTTCCAAGTGGGTGTATTTCTTAGAGCTAAAATCAAGTTCTTCCAAACCTTTTTAGTGCCTGCTTCACTTATAGGCGGTATCATCGGTTTTATCTTGATGAACACTGGTCTTATGGTTTATCCAACTTCAAACGGTCTTGAAGCATTAACAACAAAGACCTTTGGTACTATGACCTACCATTTATTTGCTTTTTCATTTATTGGTATTGGTCTTATCAAGAACGCTTCACAAGATTCAGGTTCTGACATCTTCCGCGGCGGCTTATGGGGAGCTATCTTAGTTGGTGCTTCATGGGCAGCACAAGCCTTGGTTGCCTTTGGTGTTTTCTATCTATGGAAAACAGTTGCAGGCGGAGACTTCTATGAAGGTTTAGGTTTCTTGGCTGCATCAGGCTTTACACAAGGCCCTGGTCAAGTGCAAGCAACTGGTTTAGTTTGGGAACAATCAAGCAATATAGCAAATGCTGCAAGCACAGGTCTAGCTTTTAGTGCTATGGGCTTCTTTGTGGCTGTTTTTGTTGGTGTTCCACTAGCAAAATACGCATTGAAAAAAGGCATAGTTTCACAAGACACTCCTGCTGAATTATCACCAGAATTTCTTAAAGGTCTCTATCCAAAAACACAACAACCTTGCACAGGTATTGAAACAACAAACCCTGCTAATATAGACAGCTTTGCTTTCCACTTAGGACTTATGCTCTTTATCTATGGTTTAGCCTATATGTTTGGTCTTGCTTGGACAAACTATATGCCTGCTATTGTAAAAAGTCTTGGTTATGGCATGATGTTCTCATGGACTCTTGTTATTGCTTTTATCGTAAGAAAGTTTATGTCAACAGTGCATGTTGATCACCTTATGGACAATACAACTATTCGCCGTTTCACCGGTTGTGCTATCGACTATTTAGTGTGTTCTTCATTTATTTCAATCAATGCTGCTCAATTAGAAGGTGTGTTATTCCCATTCTTTATCGCAATTGCAGTTGTAACCTTTGTGACTTTTCTTATCACATTATTCTTTGCAAGAAGAAGTGGGCCTCACGGTGTTGAACGTGGACTTGTATACTTTGGTGCATGGACAGGAACTGGCCCAACTGGTCTTCTCTTGCTTCGTATTGTTGATCCTGACTTCAAAACTCCAATTCCAATCGAATTAGGTATAATGAACGGTCTTATGCTCTTATTCCAGCAACCACTCTTTATTGCATACCCTCTCATTCCAACACTAGGATTCACTATATTCCCAATCCTCTTAGCTTATCTTATTCTTAGTCCTGTAGCGCTTTACTTGCTCAGATTAGTAAAACCAAAAGCTTGGTAATATAATGCATTAACAACAAAAAAGCCCTTTCATTTTTGAAAGGGCTTTTTTGTTTGCATAGGCTAAAGCCCCTGCTCACATTTTATTCACCTTCGTTCCGGAGTAGGTGAA
>CAYJHE010000017.1:17333-21624 GCA_964369675.1 uncultured Desulfovibrionaceae bacterium
TCTATGCCGACAACCTTGCCGCAAGCGCAGTAGATTTTCCCTTCGCGTTCTTCTACAGCATAAAGTGTAGCAATACGCGCCTTATGACAGCGTAAAACTTCACCTTGACCAAGCTTTTGATACTTCCATAATTTCTTGCGGCATGCCGCGCATTTAATTGTTAACATACTTTACTTTACATTATTTACCACAAAAATCAAAGTCTAATTCAGTAAGTAAATCCCTCCATTCAGATACGCTGCATACAAGAGCCATAAAATATAGGGAATAAGCAAATTATCTGCTAATTTTGAAATCGATCTAAATGCCTTTGCCATGCAAATAACAAGCACAAAAAGCAAGACTATCCAAAAAAATGCAAATAACTTTAAATTGAGAGTAAAGAAAATATAAGTCCAAAAGAAATTAACAAGTAATTGCAAAAAATATAGGCGTATGGCATGAACTTTCTTTTTGTATGGCGCGTTTGAGCGTACAATAATAAATGCAGAAATACCCATAAGAATAAATATAAGAGTCCACACAATCCCAAAAGCTGAAGCAGGCGGCGCAAAAGGCGGAAGTATAAAGGAATTATACACTTGCGGCATTGAAGTAAATAAAGAAGAACTTGCATAACCAACGCAAAGAGGAAGAACTAAAAGTCCAAAAGAGAAAAAAAAGCTATACATATGTCACCTCGCAGATTTATTCTTTAACTATACATTTTTTTGCCATTTAAATCTATACTTATAATTTAACTCTATAAAAAAAATAATACCGCTTTTCAAAGTGCTTATTTCTACAATTACATGTATTTATATTTAATGTAGTACTGACTACATCTTAAAGCTTTAAAAGCTTCTATAGTTCTCAATAGAAATTTACTCACACAAAAATAGGTAGATATATGGACTTACTCGCTGCGGATATAAAAAAAGTTTACTTGCAATATTTCTTCGCCTCACTTGGCGGCTCTTTGGCTTTGCCTATCTATGGTCTAATAGATATGGCAATGGTAGGAAAATTTTATGGTCCTATAGGCGTGGCTACCATGGCTATTTTTATGCCTATTTGGACTGTTTTATTTGGCTTTGGCTTTTTGACAGGTGTTGGCGGAGCTGTTTTATTCAGCAATTTTAAAGGCATAGATGAAAACTCAAGGGAAGCTGATGAGGTTTTCACTGCTTCTGTGCTTTTATCTACCTTTTTCTCACTCATTATATGGTTTTGTCTTTTTTCTTATGAAACACAAATACTTACAGCTCTTGGCGCGCAAGATGAATTGCTTGAACTTTCACGCGAATATTTATTCCCCATAAAGATTCTTGCCCCAACTTTTGGCTATTTGCAAATACTCTGTGCCTTTTTGCGTAATGATAAAAGCCCAGCACTTGTCACAAAGGGAATATTTGTCGGCGGTGTATTCAATATTATAGGCGATTATGTCTTTATCTTTGTCTTTGAATGGGGCATGACAGGCGCAGCTATTGCTACTGCTGGCGGCGCGCTTATCTCTTCTCTCTATATGTGCACGCACTTTTTTTCTTCACAAAATACACTCAAACTTGTACTACCAACAAATATAATAAAACTTTTTATCCATATAAGAAATATTATTCTCAATGGCTTTCCAACCTTCTTTGTTGATGTCGCGCTTGGTTTGCTTACGCTTATATTTATTCATCAAATTCTTTATTATGCAGATGAAGATTCTCTTGCAATCTACGGCATTATTGTCAATATCACAGTGTGCGTTCGTTGCTTTGCCTTTGCTGTAGGACATGCTTCACAGCCAATTTTATCGGTCAATTTTGGTGCAAAGAAGAATGAAAGAGTAGTCAAGCTATTGAAATATAATCTCATTACCATTCTTCTTGTGACAGCACTTTGGTTTTTTGTGCTCATACTAAAGCCAAATCTTTTTGTTCATCTCTTTATGGAACCAACAGAAAGTGTTTTAGCTATTTCACCTGCAATCATAAGAACATACGCCCTCGCTTACCTCTTCTTACCTTTCAATGTGTATTGCTCAGCTTTTACACAGGCTCTTCTCATGCCAAAGTTTTCCATAGCGATTTCCTTGATGAACGGAATCATCTTGAGTGGCATATTCCTTTATATTCTCCCCTTTGCCTTTGGCGGATTTTCCTTGTGGCTTGCCACTCCATTAGCAGAATTATGCACAGCTATTTTTTGTCTTTATGTTCTTTACTACATTTGCAAAAAAGGCGCTTTAGCAACAAAAAGCACTGAAAAAGTACTCTAAAACTTAAGCGCTATACTTGACAAAATTTATATCTACTATAAAGTATACCTAGTTTATAGTAGATATAAAAACTTTATTTTTCAATAAGTTATCAGGTATACTTATGTATTTTTATGCTTTTCTTGCTTTCTTGCCTATATTACTCGCCTTTATTTTGATGGTTATTCTTCGATGGTCTTCAATGAAAGCGCTACCTCTTTCATTTTTAGTTACTGCTTTATCTGCCTATTTCGTATGGGATTTATCTTTAGTGCAAATTTCCGCATTCACTGTGCAGGGAATTTTTTCTGCAATGACCATACTCCTCATCATTTTTGGTGCTCTACTTATTTATTATAACTTGCTTGCAAGCGGTGCTATGGAAACAATTCAAGCGGGCTTGCAAGGCATAAGTAAGGATCAAAGAGTGCAAGCTTTAATCATTGGCTTTATGTTTGTCACCTTTATTGAAGGTATTGCTGGTGTTGGAACACCTCCAGCCTTAGCCGCTCCCCTACTTGTAGGGCTTGGTTTTCCTGCTTTATGTGCGGCAGTTATTTGTTTTATGTTTAATGCTGTTGCTGTTGTTTTTGGCGGCGTAGGTATGGTTATCACAAAAGGCTATGCTTCAATTGAAAGTCTTGCTATGCTTGAACTTGCAACTAACGACCCCTTTACAGTTTTTAGAGTGATAAGTGAATATTCCGCGCTTATCAATCTGCCTATGATCTATATAAATCCTTTGTTGATTCTTGCTTTTATGACGTGGAAATTTGCAAAGAACAAAGAGCATCGCTCCTTTAAAGCTGGCCTTGCTTTATGGAAATATTCCTTCTTGGCTTCAACCTGTTTTGCTATTCCTTATGTTACTATGGCGTATTTAACTGGTCCAGAACTTCCTAGCTTGACGGGTGGCTTGATTGGGCTTGCTCTGCTTGTTTTTTTTACAAAAAAAGGAATCTTCCTACCTAAAGATATTTGGACTTTTGAAACTGGCTTGATAAGAGAAAATGAACTTTCTACACGAAGAGAAAAGCCTGAAATAAAAGAATATAAAATGCATATGAGTCAATTTAGAGCGTGGCTTCCTTATAGTATTTGCGCTTTAATGCTTATTATTCTCAGAGTTCCTTATTTTGAAGTGAGACCACATCTTCTTCACCCTTTCTTTAGCTTTTCTCTGACAGATATTTTTGATGTTGAAAACGCAAGTATTTCTATTCCCCTCTTAGACTCTCCTGGCATACTTCCCTTTTTGCTTGTGTCCATATTGATAATTTTCTTACATAAAATGTATAAAGATGATGAAATAGGTTCAAATAAAGTCTTTATTGCTTGGAAGAACACTTTGCGCTCTATAAAAGCTCCGGCTGTAGCTGTTTCTTGCGCTGTTGCCTTAGTTGCAATTTTTTCAGGTTCAGCTGTGACACAAGCTGTTGTTGATGCAGAGGGAAATGGACTTTCTATGCCTATGACAATGGCAAGAGCTATGGCTCACCTCACAAGCTCTTCTTGGCCTTATTTTGCTCCTTATTTTGCTGGTATTGTTACCTTTATTACAGGCTCGGGCACTGTGTGCAATATGCTTCTTGCAGATTTTCAATGGAATATGGCAAAAACCTTAGGCTTTGAACAAATGCAATACTTTATCTTGCTTGCTGTTCAAGCGGCAGGCGCGACAGTAGGCTCAATGATAAGCATACAAGGCATTGTTTCTGTGTGCACAGTACTTGGTATTTTAGGGCAAGAAGGTATTATTTTGCGTATATGCTTTCTTGCTTTCTTGCTTTGCGCAAGTGCTGTATCTTTGTTTACTTATTTTCTTTTATAAAAAACTTCTTTAGTTCTTTGTATTCCTTTTTAACCGCGCAATGCAAAGCTTTTTGGGTCGCCGAAAGCAAAAAAGAAAATACTCAAAATTTTTTAATTCCGCGGTCCAAAAACTTTGGAGATATGTTGATGAATTTCCCTCATTTGCTTTTACTTAGTTTTCATAACACCCTTAAAGCATAAATTGATTTTCTTCATTGTAAAGTGTTCTGTAGCCAAAATTTAAGGCTAAAA
>CAYJHE010000018.1:0-21614 GCA_964369675.1 uncultured Desulfovibrionaceae bacterium
GGGGAGAGCTCGAGAGGGGGAAACCTCATTTTTCTTAGAAAAATGTGGTTTCCCCCTCTCGAAAAAAATAAAAAAATAAAATTACATGCTTGAATTTGATTTTTCTGCAATGCCTTCAATGCGCGCTTCAACAGCGGCTCTATTTGGGTGTATATCTAGTGCTTGAATAAAGCATTCTCTCGCTTCTTCGTAATATCTATCTTGCTCGTAGATTCCGCCTTTGATGAGTAGTGCGTGTGCTCTTTGTTCGTCAGATGAATTTTTTTGCGAGAGCAGTATGTCTACATATTGGCTTGCTTGCTTGCTTTCATCACTAAAGTAGTAAAGGTTGATTAAAGCGAGCACATTTTCACACTCTTCATTTGTTAAAACACTTCTTGTGTTGAAATTTGAAGGTAGTGTTGACTTGATAAATTTCTCTGCTTTTTCGTATTCGCCAATAGCAATGGCATTTTCAGAAATAGTGATTGAAATTTCATTTTTCTCATGCTTGGGTAAGTAAAACATACTGATAAGTATTTCAGCATTTTTAATCGCTTCTTCATGCTGTGCGAAAAGTTGATGCGTGTGCACTAATTCTTTATAAATAAATTCTTGCTGCTTCTGTGATTTAAATTTTTCTTGTGCTCTTTGAAGAATTTCAAGGTTTAGATGCGTTTTATGAAGCTTTTTGTTTGCGTATATTAAAGTGTTAAAAGCCTGCCAATGCGCGTATACAGAACTCTGAGTGCTCAATAGTTCTTTAGCAAGTCTGGCTTTTTTTTCCCACTCGCTTTCTATTTTTGTTGTGTCTATGACAACAGGATGCTCTACATGTATTTCATTTCTTGAAAGCGAAAAAGTTGCAAATACTAAAAGTAGCAGAACAAGGAAGGTGAGTTTTTTCTTCATTTAACAGAAACCTATTGAATTTTAGTTAACATATAAATTAAATGTAAAATAATCAAGTGTAAAGTTATATAGTTAGTAATATATTGATATAAAAGAGTTTTATTTTATAAGCTATAAAGTAAAGCATTAATAAACATGTGTTGCGTAGGGGGGTTTAATTCAACCAGCCTGCTTGACAAGCCCAAATGAGTTCGGCAGTAAATAGTTCGGGTGAATGAGAAATTATTGCTTCTAACTCATGAAGATGTATGAACATGGTTTCGTTAGAATGTTTGTAAAAGTTTGAAAGTATTTGTTCTTGAAGAGTGAGTTTGCTTGTGGTAAAAATAGTAGCAAGCAGGGGAATTTCTTCTGCGTTCACATAGGGGATTTGTGTGAGTTCTATAAGAGAGTCGGTTTTTACTTTGAATTGTGTTGTCAAAGACCTTAAAGCTGCCTCCTCAAAGGATTCACCTGCATAAACATCTGCATAGATGGAGATATCCCAAAGAGCGTGCTGGCTTTTTTTGGACTTATATTTTCTTAGCAGTATTTGTTTTTTTTTGTTTTTTATTGTGATGAGCGAGATTTTTCTTGTGAGTTTTTTCTTTATACTTTCAGAAAGCGGCATGTATACAAGAGCTTTACCCGCATTATCTACTATTTCTATTAAAGGTTCGTCAACTGAACTTTTATGAGGTTTTTTCTTCATGTGTATGTATTCCTATAAAATAAGAGAACTTGCAGTAATGGACACGGCTTTGATAAGGCAAATATGCCTTATAGAAAAAGAGTGCTTTTCCTCATCATGGTCGTATGAACAATTTATAAAAGCGCTTGAAAGTGGAAAATATTTAATTCTCGCTCTTCTTAATGATAATACTGTCACATCTTATCTTGTTTTGCAATGCATACCAAGTGTGAAAAATTTGGAAAATGGTGAAATGGAAATAATTAATATAGCGACAAAAAACTCGCATAGAAGAATGGGCTATGCAGAACTTTTGCTTTCGTACGCTATAGAGTTTGCTAAAGAAAAGCAAATTTGCTCTTTCTTTTTAGATGTGAGAGAGACAAATATTTCTGCAAAAAAATTATATGAAAAATTGCATTTTAAAATTGTGGGCAGAAGGAAGAATTACTATACATGTGAAAAGGGTAAAGAAGATGCGCTTGTTATGGCTTTTGAATTTAGAAACACGTCCTAGTTTTTTGCCATAGACGAACAAAGGAAATAATTTCCTTTGGTCGCCGAAGGCAAAAAAATAAAATAAAATAATAAAATATAGCTGTTAACCTAATTGCTTTACTCTTTCTGTTGGGCTGATAATATCAGTTAATCGAACACCAAATTTTTCATTGATAACAACAGCTTCACCGCGCGCGATAAGCTTGCCATTAACAAATATTTCAAGCGGTTCACCTGCTAATTTATTGAGCTCAACAACAGAACCTTGCCCGAGTTGTAAAAGTTCGTTGATAAGTAGTCTTGTTCTTCCAAGCTCTGCAGAAACATCAAGTGGGATATCGAGAATAAAGTCAAGCTCATGTCTTTTATCATCATCTTTTGGCGCTTTTGCAACTTCAGTCATGTCTGCAAAATTCGCTTCAGTAGCACTTTGATAAAGAGAGTCTTTCTTTTCTGTAGCCACATTGTCGAGTTCAGATTCTGCAAGTGCAGCAGCCCATTCATCGGCTAAAGCGTCTTGATCTTCACCTTCAGCAGTTTCAGTTGAATCTTCTGCGCCAGCACCGCTTTCTTCTAAAGCAGCAGCCCATTCATCAGCAAGAGCATCTTGATCTAAATCTTTTTCGTCAGCCATGATATGTTTCCTTTTAATATGTCTTTTTATTGAACGACAAAATCCGTGAAGTACACTTGAATGACACGCGGAGTTTGTAAAATTTGATTTATTCTTGAGGCAATTTCGTTCTTAGCCGCAATTTTTCCACTTGTTGTAGAGAGCGTTGAATAAGACTTGCTAGAAAGAAGAATGATGATAGCATCGCGAATGCGTGCTTTTTGCCTTTCTACTTCTTTTGCAGCATCTGCGCTTGTAAGCTCAATATCTATGCCTATTTTTAAGTACTTTGACGCGCCTGTGTCTGAAAGGTTTACTGTGAGAGGGGCTAAAGAAACGAGGGTAGTAGGAGTAGTTTTAAGCTTGCCAGTAGTTTGTGAGGCATCTTGTTCAGCTTCTCCTTCTCCCTTAGCATCTGCTCCTTCTTCGCCTTGCGCGCCTTCTTCATCACTGCTGCCAAGTATCGAATCGAGAATGGCTGGGTCGTTAGAAATAAACCAATAGGCTCCTCCGCCCAATCCGCCCAATAAGAGCACAAGTGAAAGAAGGATAACTATTTTTTTTAATTTTGACTTCTTTGGTTGCGCTGTGCCTTCCGGTAGTGGTGGGGTTTCTGCCATAATATTTCCTTATTTGAATAGAGCTTAGCTATTCTTAGAATTATTTTATTATCCAAGTACGCTATTTTTTGTGCGTATTTTTGTTAAAGACTAATGAAATAGTAAAGAATTTATTAATTTATATCAAGTAAAAAACTCTTACATACTGAATCAGACTTGTTGCAGTATGTTCGGATTTTATTTGGTATTAATACTCCCTTTCGCCAAAAAGATCAGTGCCAATTCTCACAAAGGTTGCTCCTTCGAGTATTGCTTCTTCGTAGTCAGAAGAAGTTCCCATGGATAAATGAGGAAGGTTCAAAGAAAATTCCTTTTCCATAGCAACTTTTAGTTCATACATAGCTGCAAAGTACTTTCTATTTTCTCCTTTCTTTGTTTGAAAAGGCGGTAAGCACATAAAGCCTTCTAAAGCAAAACTTGGTATAGAAAGAATTTTCTCTATCAAGCGAGGACATTCATCAACTAAAAGTCCTGCTTTTTGAGCTTCATTACCTATATTTATTTCTAATAATATCTTCTGTTTTTGCAATTTTTGTTCCAAAACCTTGTTGATTGCAAAAACAAGCTTTTCTGAATCAATAGTATGTAAATATAGGTAGTTATCGCAGGCATCTTTTGCCTTATTGCTTTGTATATGTCCTATGCTATGCCAAGAAAGAGTGTCAAAAATTTCCTTTTTAAGAATACTTTCAAGCTCTTGTCTTTTTTTCTTTGCCTCTTTTAAATAGTTTTCTGCAAAGTCTTTATGCCCAAGTAAAGCTAGTTCTGCAACGGACTGCGCAGAATGGTATTTTGAAACAGCAAGTAAGTTTACTTCTTCAGTCTTTCTTCCTGCTTGCTTGCAAACAGAAGAAATTGTTTCCTTTACCTTGGTATAATTTTCTGCAATAGACATATGTTAAACCCTTACAATAAAAAGAAAAAACTGCTTTTGTTACCAAGTTCTTAGCTAAGTTGATAAAGATGTTCTTTCTATTTTATCACTTCTATATATTAAATACGTCAGATTCTCTCAAAAAGTTAGGGTCTTCAAGCCAATTTTCTCTAACTTTAACCCAAATTTCTAAATGTATCTTCTTACCAAGTAAATCTTGTATGTCTTTACGAGCTAATGTGCCGATTTCTTTGATAGTTGTGCCTTGTTTTCCTATAACCATGGCCTTGTGCGCAGGGCGTGAAACGTAGATAACAGCATGAACTATTGTACGCTTTGTTTCAAAGTCTTCATCCCATTGCTCTATATCAACAGCTGTAGAGTAAGGAACTTCTTGATGTAAGCGGTCAAAAACCTTTTCTCTAATCATTTCAGCGGCTAAAAAGCGCATAGGTGCTGTTGAAATTTGGTCTTCTGGAAATTCAGCGTCTCTTTCAGGTAGGCGTGAAAGAATCAATCTTTTGAGCATAGAAACGCCATCTCTTTGTAAGGCTGACATAGGGAAGACTTCAGCGTTTGGAAAAAGCTCGTTTATTTTTTCAATAAGCACAAGCATACGCGCTTTATCATGGTATAAATCTACTTTATTTAAAACAATAATCGTAGGCTTTTCACCTGATCTGATGATGTCAGAAACAGGCAGAACGTCTCTTTCTAAAAAGTCTGGCTTGTTGATGTAGAGGTGGGAATCAAGCATTAAAATTGCGGCATCGGCTTGACTTATGCTTTGAAAAATAGCATCTCGCATGATTTTTCCTAGCTGTCCACGCATTTGCGCTCTATTGTGGTGCAAGCCTGGCGTATCCATAAAGATGATTTGACTATTTTCATCTGTAAGAATACCAACTATTTGATTTCTTGTTGTATTTGGTTTTTGAGTGACTATGCTTAATTTTTGGCCAAGCAATGAGTTCATTAAGGTTGATTTACCAGCATTTGGCGGTCCCATTAAGGCAACCCAGCCGCAACGATGTGCATTTGATTGTGTAGACATAGATTCTCCCGAATCGTTAAAGGTGGTCTATTCATTATTGAATACAAAAAATAACTTGCGTAAAATGCCATAAAAACAGCTAATAGTCAAGTTTTAGTATATGTATGATTTTTTTATTTATTTTTTGCTGTAAGCGAGCTCACAAGATAAAATGCTAGCCCTGCAATAAAAAGTGAAGGCACTATGGCATTGATTTTGTAAGGTAATATAGGATTTAGGCTAAAGAAAACATAGGAGCCAAGACCAAGAACTATAGATGTAAGTGCGCCTTGTGCGTTGGCTTTTTCCCAGTAAAGACCTAGAATAAAAGGAAAAAGAAAAACAGCTTCAAGTCCGCCAAAAGCAAAAAGATTTATCCATACAAGAAGGTCTGGGGGGTTCATTGCAGCAAGAAAGACACAAATCCCTAATAAGAAGGTGACAATAAAGGAAGATGTTTTCAATGTCTTTTCTTGCATTTTAGAAATGTCGTTTTTTAGAATAAAGTGTATGTATAAATCCTTCACAATTGCTGCTGAAGCTAATAAAAGCATGGTGTCAACAGTTGACATGATGGCTGCCATAGGGCCTGCTATAAAGACGCCAGCCCAAAATGGTGAAAAAAGTTCGAGTGTGAGGGTAGGAATAATCAAGTCACCTGAAGCTAAGTTTGGAAATAAGACTCTTCCAAATGCTCCTGCTAAATGGAGTGCGAGCAGAAGAAAGCCTATGATAATTGTGCCTATGAGCATGGCTTGTCTGAGCGATTTTGTGTCTTTATACGCCATACATTTTTGAACCGTTTGCGGAAGCCCAAGCACTCCTATACCCACTAAGACCCAAAACGAGAGCATCATAGGCAAGGGAATGGCATGCTTTGGACCGTAGGGCGTGATAAGTGCAGGATCTATTTGCTTTAATTCTTGAACAGCATTTTCAACGCCATTTGTCGCTTGCAAAACAGCAAAAAGAAGGGCGAAAGAAGCGATAAGCATGACAATGCCTTGCAAGCCATCTGTGATAGCTACAGCGCGAAATCCGCCTATACTGGTATAAATAACGACAGTGAGGGCAAAAAGTATAAGTCCCATTTCGTATGAATAGCCAGTCACAGATTGAAATAAACGCGCTCCGCCGATAAATTGCGCAACCATAGCTGTAACAAAGAAAAGCACGAGAGCCAAGGAAGCAATAAGTATCAAGAAGGAGGATTGATAGCGTTTATACAAAAAGTCTGTTAATGTCACGCAAGAAAGTTCGCGCGTAACTCTGGCAAAGCGTGAGCCAAGAACGCCTAGAGTAAGAAAGGTGGTAGGAACTTGTATCATAGCAAGTAAAACCCAGCCCAAGCCTAGTGAATAAGCAACACCAGGGCCGCCTACAAAGGAAGAGGCAGAAGCGTAAGAAGCTGTGATTGCCATTGCAAGCACAAATCCTCCTAGTGAGCGACTTCCTAAAAAATATTCTTCTAAAAATGAAGAGGCTTGTGAATTGAGTCTTGTTCTTGCCTGATTCCTTGCGTAAAATGCTATGCATAAGGAGAGGATTAAGTAGGCAATCAAAGGATAAATTGCATTATTCATATTGTTCCTATCTATTTAAAATATTATATTATATTGTTTTTTTTATTAAAGTACTACTTTAGTGATTGTTGTGTTGCTTTGTGTGCAAGATAGATTAAATTTTGGTGCTAATTCTTTATTTCTCTGCTTTTTGAATGTCGTTAAAAAAGTGCTTTGTGAGAAAGTAAACTGCAAGGCAACATAAAGGGTAAGCAATAATGCAAGAATAAAAAAACCATGCTGGAAAACCCAAAATCATCGTGTATTCACTTGGGTTAGCTGATCCTAAGCCATAGGCAGAGACAATTGTCCATAAGAAATACGAAAAGTAGAGAACAAGAGTGACCTTTGCTTCCTTGCTAGAACTTTTTTTTGCTTGTTCGTCTTGTTCTTGTGGTAAGGATTGAGTATTATTGCAATTATTGTCCATTACTACCTCTCAAAAATTTCGTAATTAAGAAACACTATATAGTATACATACATTTAAAAAAATAGGTAAAAAAAGCTGTTTGAGTGTTCAATCAATTTTATTTTCTCAAAAAAAAGATACATTGTCAAATTAGGTCGAGAATGTATCTTTTGTATAGAAGAAGTGAAGTTAATAGTATAAAAATAGTTGAAGTTAATTAAGAACTTTTTCTAATAATTTTACTGTCGAAACAGCATCTTGCGCATAGATAGCATCTATAGATTGCGCATAATCTTCAGTAACTACTGCACCGCCTATAAAGACCTTATATTCAAGTCCTTGCTTTTTCATAAGTTCAACACATTCCTTCATGCGCGGCATAGTTGTTGTCATGAGGGCAGAAAGTCCTATTGCATCGACATTATTTTTTTGTGCTTCTTCCAAAATAGTTTCTGCTTTCACGTCTTTACCAAGATCAAGAATGGTATAGCCGTGATTTTCTAAAACAAGGGCTACTATATTTTTGCCAATGTCATGAATATCGCCTTCAACTGTGGCAAGAATAATCTTCCCTTTTTGCATGGAAGCATCGTTTGTAAGAAGTGGTTTTAAGTGCTTAAAGGCTTTTTGCATTGTTTCTGCTGAACGAAGAAGCTGAGGTAAGAAGTATTCCTTTTTTTCATACTTATCACCAACAATATTGAGAGCTGGAATAAGGGTAGAGTTTATGATTTCAAAGGCTTGTGTTCCTTTAGAAAGTTCTGTTTCAAGGAGCTTTATTATTTCTTCTTTATTTCCTGTAATAATGGCTGATTCTAAATTAAGCTCTTCTTTTTGTGATTGTGCTTTATTTGCTTTGTTTAAATCTTGTGAGTTTGACTTAGCAGAATAGTTAGCATAATTTTCAATAAAGTTAGATGCTTGTTTGTCATGACCAAGCAAGAGATTGACTGAATCAAGTTCTTCTTTAAAGCGTGTGTTCATTGGATTTCCAATACAAGAATTTAAGCCCGCAGCTGCCGCTAAAGAAAGGAAGGCAGCATTGATTAATTCTCTTGCAGGAAGTCCAAAGGAAATATTTGAAAGACCGATAGTGCTTGCTATGCCAAGTGATCTGCAATATTCAAGTGTTTGAAGTGCAGCGCGCGGTGCGCTAGGGTCAGAAGCTGCTGTAAGGGCAAGAACATCTACTAAGAGCATTTCCTTACTTAAACCGTATTTTTCAGCCTTTTTAAGTAAGTCTTCAATAATATTGATTCTTTCCTTTGCGCTTGTGGGAAGTTCACTTCCTTTTAAAGGCAGAAGTACAGTAGGGCAGCCCCAAAGCTTTACATGCGGTGCGAGTATTTCCATTTTTTGTTCTTCACCGCTTATTGAATTAACAAGACACGAAGCAGGATAGTAAGGAAGTGCGTTGATTAATGCCTGTGTGTCAGAGCTGTCAAGCACAAGTGGCATGGTGTACTTTGAAATGAGCTGTTCAACCATGAAGGGCAGAAATTTTTTCTCATCTACATGTGCTGCTCCAACATTGACATCAAGTAGGTTTGCCCCGCTAGCAATCTGCTCTTCAGCGTACTGCATAGCTAGTGTTGCTGAAGAGTTTTGAAATTCTGCGGATAAAAGTTTTTTTCCTGTTGGGTTTATTCTTTCACCAATAAGAGCAATAGGGTGCAAAGCACCAAGTAAAACAAGTTCAGAACGTGAAGTAATTTGAACGCTTGAGTGTTCTTTTCTTGTGATTTGTTTAGTAATATCAAATGTTTTTTTCAATTCTTCTTTGAGGCAAGCAATATGTTTAGGACTTGTGCCACAACAACCGCCAAGTAAAGAAGCGCCTATTTCTGCAATTGTATAGGTAAGTTCAGCAAATGGTTCAGCAGGAAGGCGAAAGACGGTTTCGTCATTAATGAGTTCAGGAAGACCAGCATTTGGCTCTGCAAAGACAGGAAGTTTTGAATATTTCAAAAGTTCTTCAACAATTGGAAGCATTTGCTCAGGACCTGCACCGCAGTTTACGCCTATAGCATCTACTTGCATATTTTCCATTGTTGCAGCAAAAACTTTTGGACTTGTTCCTGTGAGTGTACTTTCACCTTCAAAAGTCATTGAAATAAAAATAGGAAGGTCACAAACAGATTTAGCAGCTGCAACAGCAAGTTTGGCTTCTGCAATGTCAAATTGCGTTTCAATAAAAATAAGTTCAACTCCGCCTGCAACAAGACCGATAACTTGTTCTTTGTAGGCCTCAAACAATGTCATAGGCTCTTCATTACCAAGTGGGCGAATCAAAAGGCCTGTAGGGCCAACATCACCTGCAACAAACATGGGATGAGAAAAACCTGCCTGCTTGGCTTCATTAACTGCTTCTCTTGCAACTTCTGCCATGCATTTATTGTATTCATGCACTGATAAAGAAGAAGGTAGTTTGAATTTTGTACCGCCAAAGGTTGATGTAAGTATGATATTTGTGCCGGCACGAAGATAATCTAAGTGCACTTGCTTGATTATGTTTTTATTGTTTAACGCAAATTCAGCTGGGTTGGCATTTGCAGGCATACCTTTTTCTTGAAGCTGTGTTCCCATAGCCCCGTCAATGAGTAAAATTTCTTTATTTTGTAAATAATGGGAAATTGAATGCATAAAAACTCCGAAAATATTGTAAGCTATCAAAATATAAATGTATATTTATGATTATAAAAAATTCTTCTTACAAAGAAAAAGATTGAAAAGAAAAGCAAAGTGGTTTATTATCTTTCTAGTTTAAAAATACCTACATGCAACATGCTAAAGGAAAACAACTTGCATAGCGAAACTAGCACGACAAAGAACAAAAGTCTAGATAAAGATAGTAGTATTAAAAAAAATCCTTCGCCTAAAAAGCACAAAGATTCGCATAATAGTGAAAATGCTTTAGACGAAAATGAAGGTAACAAAGATTCCCTTACATCTGAAATTCACGATGAAAGTATTGAGCCTGAATTGCTTGAAGATGATAATTTTGACATAGATAATGCCAATGATGACACTTTATTAGAGCATTTAGATCTCGAAGATGAAGACTACTACGACCTTGAAGACGATATCTTGCTTTCACAAGCAAACACTTTACCTGCGCCTGCTGAAACAAATCAGCTACAAGTAAAAAAAACACATCTCCCAAATATTCTTATTCGTGATAATCTTCAGCTATATTTAAGAGAAATCTCTTCTTTTCCTCTTTTGAAGCCAGAAGAAGAGATTGAAATAACTAGAAAAATTCGTGATAATCAAGATATAGATGCTACCTTTAGGCTTGTTTCTTCACATTTGCGTTTAGTAGTAAAAATTGCCATGGAATTTCAAAGGCGATGGATGCAAAATGTTCTTGACCTTGTTCAAGAAGGAAATATTGGCTTACTTAGAGCTGTGAATAAGTTTGATCCTGATAAGGGGATTAAATTTTCTTACTATGCTACTTTTTGGATCAGAGCCTATATTTTGAAGTTTATTATGGATAATTGGCGCATGGTTAAGATTGGAACAACTCAAGCCCAGCGAAAATTGTTTTATAATCTAAACAAAGAAAGACAAAAACTTATTTCACAAGGATTTAATCCAGATCTTGAAGTTTTGTCTGAAAGGCTAGGTGTTTCAAAAGAACATATAACTGAAATGGAACAAAGGCTTGATTCTACAGACCTTTCTTTGGACATGCCAGTAACTGATGACCATGGTTCTGTTTCGCGCATAGACTATTTACCTGCACTTACACAAGGCATTGAAGAAGGCTTTGCAGAAAGTGAAATTACTGATATAATAAGAAATAAGATAGAAGAATTTATCCCTCTATTGACGGATAAAGAGGTTTTTATCCTTGAAAATCGTCTACTTACAGATGATCCTATGACTTTGAGGGAAATTGGCGAAAAGTATAAAGTGACCAGAGAAAGAATTAGGCAATTAGAAGCAAGACTTGTTACAAAAATGCGAAACTACTTTAACTCTGAAATTGATGATTTTTCAGAAGACTGGATTCAGGAAGATTAGCTAAGTATGAATAAAATTAATTCAAATGCACATATTTCTTCACCCAAGACATTAATGAAATTATTGCTTCTTGTCTTTTCGTTTGCCTTGATTAATACAACTATAACGGCATGTTCTGATAAAGATACACTTTCAAATAATCAAGTTTCTAATTTTGATAATAGCGGGAATGACGAACTTTTTTATGCATATCTTGCCTTAGAAAATGCTATTAAAACAGAAGATATTGAAGTTGTAAGGGATTCAATCAAAACCTTTATCGAACTTGACCCTGACCAAGCGCCTTTGTTAGAAATTATTGCTTGGCTACTTGTTTCAGGTTTTTATGATGATGCTATTGAAGTATTACACACCCTACTTGACATCGACCCAGAAGATTTTAACGCAAGTTTGCTCTTGATTGAAGCCTATATTGAAGCTGAGCAAGAAGAAAAAGCAATAGAAGTTATTAAGTCTTATATAAAGAGAAATCCAAAAGATACAAATGCTTACCTTGAGTTTGCTGTCATGTATATAAAGCTAGAAATGTATACAGAAGCAAACGCGCTTTTTTCTCAGGTTGCATTGCAAGAAATGACACCTGTATTTCTTTACTACTATGCTTCTTCACTAAAATTAAGCGAAGATTTAGATAGAGCTAAAGAAGTCTTACTTCTTGCTATTTCAAAACAGCCTGATTTTACAGAAGCTTTATATGAATTGGCATCTATTGAAGATTCGCAAAATAATATAAATGAAGCTATAAAATATTACAATCAAGTACTTGAAATTGATAGCACTTATTATTATGCTATCTCAAGATTGATGTATCTCTATTTGACTAATAATCAAGTTCAAAAAGCAATTAATTTAGCAAAAACTTCTGAAGAATCAAAGTCTGCTCTTATTGATGTGCTTCCTGTTTCTATAGACGAAGGTTTTTATGTTGAAGTCAGAAAGGTTCTTTCCTACTTAGAGAGTGTTCAAGAACTTAGCGATGAATTGCTTTTTTACAAAGCTGCTATAGCCTATCAATACGATAAAAACATCAAAAAAACCTTAGAAACATTGTATAAGATTCCTGATTCTATGGCAAATTACAGGCGTGTTCTTGACTTGATTATTCAAATTGAATTAGAGTCAAAAATGTATTCAGAAGCCTTGTTCCACACAAAGAAAGCTATTGATTTATTTGATGATAATATCACTTTTTACACACTTGCCATGCAGCTTTTCTTTACATTAAATCAAAATGAAGAAGCAATAAAATTTGGCAAGGTTAAAGTAGACGAACTCTTCGAGCAAGGCGAGCTGACATTAATGGAAGCAGACTATCTCTTCTATTATTCAAGTATGCTTGTTGTTGCTGATGAACCTTTTGATAGTGAAAAGTATTTTACTAAAATTTTATCCGTTAATCCAACTCATTATGAAGCAATGAACTCTCTTGCCTACCATTATGCTTTACAAGGTATTAAACTAGAGCAAGCCCTAGAACTTATTAATGTAGCCATTAAGGCAATACCAAATAAGTCATATTTGTATGATACACTCGCGTGGGTGCAGTATAAGATGAACAATTACAGTGAAGCTTATGAAAATATTAAAATTTCTTTAGATTTAGCGAAGAAAGAAGGCAAGATCGATCCTGCAATTGAGGAACACTATAAAGAAATTGAAGAAAAATTGAAGGCAAATTAGAATGGCATGAGCATTGCTTTTTTCCTAGTAATGAATCTTTGCCTTTTTTCAAAAACTGTAGTACTATAATATATAGATATGCGCTTACTTTGAGAAAATTTTATTTGCGCGTGTCAATCATTTCTTTAACTCTCTTATCTAAACCTTAAAGAATTGATTTAAAATGAAACAAGGATTGATAAATCGCTATGAGAAAGACATCATTATTACTTATTGCTTTTCTTTTATTTCTAGTGGCTTGTGCAAAAAAACCAATTGAAACCCCACAAATCTATACAGATGCCGATGCGCAAATGCGTTGGGAACAAGTTCAACAAGCTCCAAGGCAACTTACTCCTTTCTTGCTTGAAGGTTCTTTACGTTTTGGTCAAAGTGGTGAAAAGAAAAGAACTTCTTTCTTGTTTTGGGGTAATGAAAATGGTCCCTATCGTTTTGACATCATTGCTGTAGGTTCTCCAGTAGCGCAGTTTTACAAGGATAATACTAAGGTAGACTTTTTTCTTCCAAAAGACAATATACTTTACTATCAAAACAACTTGCAGCAAGCATTTGACGCCTTTGATATAAAAATGCCACTTGATTTTAACGCTCTTGTTTTGTTCTCGCAAGGCATTTCTCCAATTTATAATGCAAGCTCTTATCTAAAGTCATTTACTCAAGAAAATGGTATATTTAGATATGTTTTTAGCGCAGATGAAACAAAGTACTACGGCTTTTGGGATATAGATGAGCAATTGCGTACCACTTTATGGCAGTTTGAAGATTGGGTCATTTCCTTTGAATACGATGAAGATTCTGCAAAACCAAAGAAGGTGAGTGGTCAGCAGGAAAATGGCTTTGAATTTACACTCTTCATAAGAGAAAATACAGTAAAAACTGAATACAATGCAGATGAGATGAAGTTAAGCATTCCTTCTGATGTGCGCAAAATTAATAATTATAAGTAGGGAAAAGAAAATGTGTGTAGCAGTGCCTGTACAAATATCTAAAATAGTAGATGAAAATAACATACTTGTAAGAGTGAGTGATGAAAGCGACATTCAAGTTTCTTCGATGATGCTTGTTGAAGATTTTAAAGTTGGCGATTATGTCATTACACATGCAGGTTTTGCTCTGCGCGTCTTAGACTTAGAGGAAGCAAGAGAAACTTTAAAGCTCTTTTCACAAATAAGTGATGCGCTTAAGGAATAATAGTATAATTTTCTTACAAAAAAACTCCAAATTTTAGGATTTGGAGTTTTTTTATTTCTTATGAAAATCTGATTATTTCTTCGCTTTCTTTTTGTATATCAAAAAGGGCATTTGCGTAATCTTCGGGGTTGAAAGGTCTTAAGTCGTCAAGTTTTTCACCTAAACCTACATAAGTAATAGGCGTGTTGAAGAGTGAGGCTATGGCAATTGCTATTCCGCCCTTTGCAGTGCCGTCTAACTTTGTGAGTATAATTTCAGATACTTTGGCTGTTTCAGTAAAGAGTTTTGTTTGCTGTATCGCGTTTTGCCCTGTGGTTGCATCTATGACTAAAATGGTTCTGTGCGGCGCGCTTGCGTGTTTTTTTGCTATAACAGAACTAATTTTGCCAAGCTCGTCCATAAGTCCTGTTTTGGTGTGCAATCTGCCAGCTGTATCTATATATATAGTATCATAACCTTTTTCTAAAGCTATATCCATTGCTTCGTAGGCTACGGCTGCGGGGTCAGCGCCGTGGGATTTTGAATAAAAATCAACACCTATTCTGTCAGCCCAGACATTTAATTGTTCTATTGCCGCTGCTCTAAAGGTGTCTGCAGCAACAATCAAAACTCTCTTACCTTGAAGTTTTGAGCGGTAGGCAAGTTTTGCAATGGTTGTAGTTTTGCCAACACCGTTAACTCCTACAAAGAGTATCACCTCAGGTGGGTTGAATTTTTCTATGCGTTTTTGTGTGGTGAATAACTTAGCAACTTCATCAGCAAAGTGAGGAAGAAGTTCAGAAGGTGTAGAGATATTCATTGTCACAGCTGCTTTTTTTAATATTTCTACTAGTTTCACAGCAGAATCGTAGCCCATGTCAGACATAATAAACAATTCTTCAAGTTCTTCCCAAAATGCGGCATCTAATTGAGAATGTGAGGAAAATAGAGCATGAACGCCAGTTAAGAATTGTTCACGAGTTTTGCTAAGCGATTGATTTATTTTGAGTATCAATCTGTTTCTTTCGTCTTCTTCGTCTTCAAGGTCTAGGGTGAGCGAAAGTCTGTATTGCAATTCAGATTTAAACTCATCAAGGTAAACATATTCCATCTTGTCAAGCCAGACATTGAAATCATCTAAAAAGTTTTGGCTTTCTTGCTCGGAAAGTGAAAGAGCTTGAAGTAAAAATAGTATTCGTTTATTTAATAAATCACCTTTTTTATTGACATTTTTCAATATAATAGCAAGCCATGAAGAAAGCTTTTGCTCGCTTTGTCTCAAAGCAAGCACAAGTTCTTTATCGTCTTCTATTGCTTCTTGTGCATGAACTTCTTCTTCACTACTATTAGCTGCGGCATCTTCTTGTGAAAGGAGCCCTTCTTGTGAAGTTAAATTTTGTTTTGAATTTTCATCTTCAGAAGTGAATAAGGTTTTAAATTTAGAAAAAAAACTCATTTTATATTCCTTTTAATTTTTCTTTTATACTACTATTATTAAAAAATAGTGCATAATAGGTGAATTGTCAAATGTCTTTGCGTTTTTGCCTTATACTAAATGAAGAAAGAAAAAAGAGTAATGCTTCTCTATTGATTTCCCATGGAAAGTTTTTTGTATAAGCATTATAATCAAAAATAACTTTTGTTATATTTTCATCTAATTGCTTAATAATTGCGTTCTCTTGTAAGACATCTGCAACATTATAGAAATAAAGAATATTAATCTCTGTTGTTGGAAACTTTATTTTGAGCTTATCTGATATTTCTTTGAAGTCAGAATTTGCTATCATCGCTTTATTAGGGGAGTTTACATACACTAAAAGAGCTGTTTTTGCCTCATCTAAAGCAGTTAAAAGTCTTTCTTGCCTTCTTTTATATTTTGTTTTTACTTCAGGATAGGCAATATCAAAAGTTTTATCGTTATAAAAGTCGTGTATATAGGTAATATTGGTTTTTTTATTAGTGTAAACGTGATTTTTCTTATAGGAATCAACTAGTTCTAAGTCTTCTTTATTAAACCATGTTTTAAACTCATCTAACAAAATACCTGCTCTTAATTTGAAATCACCGTCCAATAACCAGTCAAAGGGGTAGGTTAAGTCTTGAAGCTTAGCAAGTCTTAATGTTTCTGTGCAAGAACATGCATCTCCAAGTGAGAAAATTATATCAAATGTGTCAATTTTGTTGATAAACATCTTGCCACCTATGACTTAAATGAGTGAAAAAGGACAAATTAAGTGTGGTTTGTAAAATTTACTGTTAATTAGTTGATTTTAATTGTTTATTCATAAAGAGTGATGTTGTTCAATTCCTTTTTTTCAAAACGAGACAACATAACATCAATAGCTTGCTTATTTTTATCTACTAATAATGCGGAACGATTGAGCATATAGGCAGACTCCCCAACAGTTCCACTGCCTGCAAAAAAATCACAAACAGTGTCACCTTCATTTGAGTGAACCTTGATAATTCTATCAATAATTCCACGCGGTTTTTGCGTAGGGTAGCCTGTTTTTTCCTTACCAGTTGGGCTAACAATGGTATGCCACCAAACATCAGTTGGGGTTTTTCCTCTTTTAGCTTTTTCTTTTCCTACAAGACCTGGGGCAAGATATGGAATTCTATCAATATTATCATAGTTATAAGTATAAGCTGTAGGGTGCTTTGTGTACCAAAAAATATTGTCATGCTTAGCAGACCACTTCTTTTTTGATCTCGCGCCATAGTCATATGCCCACACAATCTCATTTTGAAAGCAATTTCTTCCAAAAATTTCATCAAGCCATATCTTACAATAATGAGATTCTCTATAGTCTATATGAAAAAAAAGAGAACCATTTGGTTTTAAAATTCTGTAAGCTTCTTGAATCCTAGGTTTAATAAAGGATTCAAAATCTTCAAAAGAATCTTCATAAGCCTTAGTTGTGTGCTTGACGGTCTTATACCTTTTACCCTGAAAACCTACTCTGTCACCTGAATTTGTTGCAATAGTAGATATTTGCGTACGCGCTTGCTTTTTACCAGTATTAAAAGGTGGATCTATGTAGATTAAATCTACAAAAGCTGAAGGCAGCGAGGTGAGTATGGGAAGATTATCGCTATGGTAAAGAGTGATATGGGGCATATAAACCTAGCTTGACTTAAAGTTGAGGAAAAAGAAAATTTAAGCTACTACTTCAAGAAGCAAGAAGCCGTTTTTTCCGTACTTAATTTGATATGTACCTTGAGTTAAAGGCGTTTTATCATCTTTACACTTCTCACCTTGTATGCTAAAAGCATTTGCTGCAATCTGTCTTTTGGCATCAGAGCGAGATTTTGCAAGTCCGCAAGCAGCTAAAAAGGCTAAAGGCATGCTGTCATCGCCTTCCTTAACAGTGTATTTAAGAGCATCATCTGGGAATGAGCCCTTTGTAAAAACAGCATTGAAAGACTGTCTTGCTTGTAAGGCAGCGTCTTCTGAATGGTAACGAGCAACTATTTCACATGCTAAATCTTCTTTTGCAATCTTTGGATGAAGACTTCCATTTTCAACATTTTGCTTAAGAACTTCAATTTCTTCTAATGACTTATTAGATAAAAGTTCGTAATAGCGCCACATGAGTTCATCTGAAATAGACATGGTCTTTCCAAATTGATCAGTTGCACTTTCATCAATACCAATATAGTTTCCGTAAGATTTAGACATCTTTCTTACGCCATCAAGGCCTTCAAGAAGAGGCATTGTGATAACGCATTGTGCTTCTTGCTTGTAGTGTACTTGAAGTTGACGACCCATAAGCAAATTGAATAATTGATCTCTTCCGCCCATTTCAACGTCTGTATGAAGCGCAACAGAATCGTATGCTTGCATTATAGGGTAAAATAATTCGTGAATAGCAATAGGACGCTCTTCTTTGTATCTTTTTGCAAAGTCGTCTCTTTCTAATATACGCGCTAAAGTGCAGTGAGAGGCAAGCTTAATCATTTCAAAAGAAGTAAGAGCGCCAAGCCACTTTGAATTGAAAGCAACTTGTGTTTTTTCAGGATCTAATATTTTAAATACTTGTTTTTTATATGTTTCAGCATTTTCAAGTACTTGTTCTTTTGTGAGAGCTGGTCTAGTTTCAGAGCGGCCAGAAGGATCGCCTATAAGCCCAGTAAAATCACCAATTAAAAAAGTTACTTCATGCCCAAGTTCTTGAAAGTGTCGCATTTTATGCATAACAACTGTGTGCCCTAAATGTAAGTCAGGCGCAGTTGGGTCAAAACCAACCTTAATTTTTAATGGCTTTCCCTTGGCTATTTTCTTTCTTAAGTCTTCTTCATTAATGAAATCAGAAATTCCGCGTTTTATAAGCTTAATTTGTTTGTCTATGTCTATCATGTATTTATCCTTAGCTAGTGTGTGTTTTTTTCTTACATATTCTTACACTTTTGTCAAATAATCTTTCTAGGAAAGGAAAGTAAGAATGAAAAAAGCTTTTTTAAGCATGCTTAAGATTTTCTTTGTTTTTGAATTAAGCAAAGAAACTATAAAATTTATTTATAGTAAATGTGAGTTTTGCGTAATTAAATAAAAACTTGATTATTCTAAAAATTGATATACACTGTTTTGAAATCTATTCTATAAGTAGAAATAAAAACGTGAGGCACGGCTACATGAGTAAGTATATTTTATCATTAGATCAAGGAACAACCTCTTCAAGAGCTATTTTATTCGATTATGAGATGAATATTGTTCAAATAGCGCAACAAGAATTTAGACAAATTTTTCCTCAACCAGGCTGGGTTGAGCATGATCCAAATGAAATTTTTGATTCTCAACTACAAGTTTCTCTTGAATGCTTACGCGAATCACATGCTGTAGCTTCAGAAATTGTTGCTATTGGTATTACAAATCAGCGCGAAACTACAATTGTTTGGGAAAAGTCAACTGGAATGCCTATTTACAATGCTATTGTATGGCAAGACAGACGAACTGCTCCAATTTGTGAACAATTAATTGCTGAAGCTAAGGCAGATATTGTCAAAGAAAAAACAGGCTTACGTCTTGACTCATATTTTTCTGGAACAAAGATTAAGTGGATTTTAGACAATGTTCCTGGTGCAAGACAAAAAGCAGAAAATAATGAGCTTTTGTTTGGAACAGTTGACACATGGCTTATTTGGAATTTTTCAAAAGGGCAAAAACACATAACTGATCCATCAAATGCTTCGCGTACTTTATTATGCAATATCCACACTTTAGAATGGGATGATGAATTACTTGAAATTTTTGATATTCCTCGTTCTATGTTGCCAACAATTGTTCCTTCTTCAGGAAAGTCTGCTGAGATTCACCCTGAATTTATGGGAAGGGCAATTCCAATTGCTGGTATTGCTGGTGATCAGCAAGCTGCAACCTTCGGGAATGCATGTTTAGAACCTGGAATGATAAAAAATACCTATGGCACAGGTTGCTTTATGCTCATGCATACTGGTGCTGATGCAAAGATTTCACAAAACAATCTTTTAACTACAGTAGCTTGGCAAAGAGACGGACATATACGCTATGCACTTGAAGGTTCAGTATTTATGGGCGGCGCTACAATTCAATGGCTTAGAGATGGTTTACAAATCATTCATTCTGCTAGTGAAGTTGAGGGCTTAGCGGCTTCTGTTCCAGATAATAATGGCGTATACTTTGTTCCTTCTTTTGTTGGTCTTGGCGCTCCTTATTGGGATCCTTATGCGCGCGGTATTATGGTAGGACTTTCAAGGGGAACAACAAAAGCGCATATAGCAAGAGCTGCAATCGAGGCAATTGCCTTACAAAACTTAGATATTATGGAAAGCATGCAAGCTGATTCTGGACTGAATATCACAACTTTAAGGGCAGATGGTGGTGCTTCAAGAAATAATATGCTCATGCAATTTCAAGCAGATATGCTAGGTGTGCCTGTAGAAAGACCAACTCTTACAGAAACAACAGCCCTAGGTGCGGCATGTTTAGCTGGTCTTGCAACAGAATTTTGGGAAGATAAGACTGATATTACAGCTAGATGGAGACTTGATAGACGTTTTGAACCAAGGATGAGCGAAGACCAAAGACTTGAGCTTCGTCACAATTGGCATAAAGCTATTTCAAGAGCTAAAGAATGGCTTAAGGATTAAATTATGGAAAGAAAAACTGATAAAGAGCTCAGAGAATGCAAGAAGTCTACATTAGATTCTTCTCCTTCTTCTGCTTTTTTACAAGATTTTTCACACAATTGCTATGCAATACTTTTAGCTGCTGGGCAGGGGAGCAGGCTTGCAAAGCAAAGTCAAAACCCTTTGCCTAAGCAGTTTTATTCCTATAATTCAAGGCCTTTATGGTGGCATAGTTTAAATACTTTTTCGCTTTGCCCCTTTGTTAAAGGAATAGTGCTTGTTGTAAGTGATGAGTATTTTGAAGCTACAAATAAGGAACTTGCTATCTTCAAAAAAGATTTCTCTCTTCCTATACATATTGTAAAGGGAGGAGTAAGAAGGCAAGACAGTGTGTATAATGCACTTGTTTCCTTGCCAAAAGACTGTGATTTAGTTCTAGTGCATGACACAGCAAGACCTTTTCTTAAAATAGCATTAATTTCTGATGTTATTAATACTCTTATCAATACACCTTTTTCAGGCGTGATACCCTCACTTTCTTTAAGTGATACTATTAAGGAAGTTGAAAGCTATACAATTGATGTTCATAAAGAAAATAAGGATAATCCTTCTTTGTATAAAGTGCTTTCAAGCCCATTAAGAGATAAATTAAGAGCAGTACAAACCCCACAAGCTTTTTATAAAGATATCTTACTTAAAGCGCACAAAAACTTGATTGAAAATAAACTTGAAGTGACTGACGATGCTATGGCATTAGAATATATTCATGAAGATATTTTATGCATAGAGGGCGATGTAGAGAACAAGAAAATAACGTATCTTGAGGACTTAGCTTTGATTGAAGAAAAAAAAGAAATTGAATATATTACAAGTCAAGGCTATGATGTGCACGCCTATGTTAAGGAAGATGATAAAAAAGCAAGGGCATTTAAACTTGCAACTGTTCCTATAGCAACAAAAATTTGTGTAAAAGCCCATTCAGACGGTGATGTGTTGCTGCATGCTCTTATGGACGCTCTGCTCGCACTTATCAATGCAGGCGATATTGGCATGCATTTTCCTGATAAAGACAATGCATATGATAACATTTCTTCAGCTATCTTACTTGATAAGGTATTAAAATTGCTTGCAGAATCTGAAATAAAGATACATTTGAAGCATATTGACGTAACCTTAGTGGCGCAAGAACCTAAGATTTCTCCCTTTATTTCACAGATAAGAAAAGCCTTGTCTCATTTGCTTTCTTTGCCAATAGAGAGAATAAGTATAAAGTCAACAACCGAAGAAAAGCTCGGCTTTACAGGCGAAGTCAAGGGAATTAAAGCCTTTGTGCTTGTGACCGCGACAAGGGAGTTTTAATAAATTTTTTTTGCCTTCGGCGACCAAAGGGGATAATCCCCTTTGGAAACCCGAATGTTGCGCGGGTAACATGAAGTGCTCTGGCTAAAGCAGAAAAT
>CAYJHE010000019.1:0-16164 GCA_964369675.1 uncultured Desulfovibrionaceae bacterium
TTACTACTTTGGTTTTGCATCATAAGTTTCGCTTTTACAAGATTGTTTCAGAATTATTTTTGAAGTAATTTTTTTTGCCTTCGGCGACCAAAGGGTCAAGAACCCTTTGGAAACCCGAGCATGAGCGGTTAAAATAAAAGGCTCTGGCTAAAGAAGGAGATTCTTTTTTTTAAACTTGCAAAAAAATAAAAAACTGCTTTAGCCACACATTCTTGCTTAACCGCGCAATATTCGGGTTTCCAAAGGGGGTGTGGCCCGTGAGGATAATCCTCTTGGTCGCCGAAGGCAAAAAAACTACAGAAAAAACTATTTCTTATCGAAACGCCAAACACCGTCCCAGTTTTTTGGAATATCTTCCACTAACACCTCACATCTTTCTGTGTATATAGAATATATCTTTGTTTCGGGAAATTTTAGATGGAGTTTTTTGAACATAGGCAGGGCGTCTGCAAAGCGTGCGTTTTTATAATAGTCTCTACCTTTTTCAAAGTACCTGAGTTCATCGTGTCGCATTTGCGCTTCTTCGGCAAATATAGGAAGCAGAATGTCTACTGGCTCTTCCTTACCTTTTACGCGTATGGAATCTAGTGGTATGAAGTGTATGGGAAGCTGTGCATCTGTGAGAGAAGAGGCATTGTTTATATTGCGCGCACTTGTTTTGAGCACTTCTTCTTTGAGGAGTTCTTTGCATCTATTGGCAGTTACTGAACTGACAACAATACCGACACCATAGTGTGAACACATACCTTCAAGTCGCGATGAGAGGTTTACTGTATCGCCTATGCAAGTATAGTCTAAGAGTTCTTCAGAACCCATGTTTCCAACATATACCTTACCTGTATGCACACCTGCGCCCATGCGTAACTTGATATTAAACTCTTCTTCTAGTTCTATATTGAGATTATCAAGGGCTTTATGCATGCCAAGAGCTGTTCGCACGGCTTTGAGTTCGTGCCCGACAACATCAAGTGGCGCGTTCCAAAAAGCCATGATAGCATCACCAATGAACTTATCGACAGTGCCTTGAGTTTCTTGTATAAGCCCTGTCATTGGGGTGAAATACCTATTGAGTACGCCCACCATTTGCGCAGGCGCTAATTGTTCGGCAATTGAGGTAAAGCCGCGAATATCTGTGAATATAAGTGTGACTTCACGCTCTTCACCTGCAAGTACAACTTCACCTCTGTCGGCAATTCTGCTAACCATTTCAGGCGCGACATAGCGGCTAAAAGCCTTACGCAAATGCCTTCTTTGCTGCACTTCGTAGACAAAGCGCACACCAAGGAGGATAATCATGATAGAAACAGAAGTCACTAAGGCGTATTGCGGTGAAATATACATCTGCTTTTCAAACGCGTTCCAAGACGCATAGGCACTACCGCCTGCAAAGAGCACAAAGGAAGGAATATAGACTAAGGCTGGGGCGAAGCCAAAGACAAGAGTTGAGAGCAAGCCTATAACTACAATAATTGCGATTTGCATGAAGGGAGTCCATGTTGGAATTTCAAGACTTCTTTCTGAAAGTATGGCATCAACAACGGCAGCATGACTTTCTACACCTGGGAAGATAGGGTCGAAGGGGGTTGCGCGTATATCGAGCAAGCCTGAAGCCGAAGTTCCTACAAGCAAGACTCTGCCTGCTAGCTCTTCTGGCGGAATTGTTCCGTCTAAAATGTCCTTTGCACTGAAATATGGATACATGCCACGCGGGCCTTGGAAAGGAATTTGGAATAAACCATTTGGCGAAACAGGAATGCGGTATTTTGAAACATAGACAGCACTTAAGCCGTATGGGCCACCCTCAAGTGCGATATTTTTCACATTAAGCGCTCTCATCAAGGCTCTGAGACCAAGAGAGATAAATATTCTGTCGTCAACTTTTAATACAAGTGGAATAGAGCGCACAATGCCGTCTGCATCGGGAGCGACATTCAAAGAAGCAAGCGGCGCTTCGGGAATGAGAACTGGCAAGGGCAGAATAGCTCCTGCACCTTTTGTGATTGTTTCAAGTGGTGATATGGCATTTGGTGGAATGCGCTCCATAACACCTTCAAATCGTGGTAGATTGTCTGGCAGAGGCGCAATTTCCTTGCTTGCAACTGAACTTGAGGCATTTTGCTCAGCAAGCTCACCGTCAAATTGAACATAAGTACCTAAAACAGTGGGTGTTTGCCTGACAACAGAAGCAAAAAGCTTGTCATTGTCTTCTAAATAACGTGGCAGTCCTTGAAAAGAAAGGTTTACGTCAAAGTGGTCTTTGAGTGACTGCTGTAAATTATTTGGTGAAGAACGGTCTGCTTCGGCAAACATTATATCGAGCCCGATAGAGGCAGCACCGCTTTCAGTAAGTATCTTTAAAAGCTGCGCTAATAAATGCCTTGGCCAAGGCCATTGACCGTAGGCTTCAAGGCTTCTTTCATCAATGTCAACTATGGCTGGAGTAGGCGAAATATCTCCGTCTACCGACTGCCTTAAAAAAGTATCGTAAATAATTCTATCTAGTTGTCTCATTCCATAGGGCTGATATATGTACAGTGCTGTGATAAGAACACTGACAAAGAGCCCTACAAAGAAGATGACAAACTTTTGGTTAGAAAGTATGTTTTTTTTCATGATCACTCCATTATATATAAAGAAGAAAACTATTCTTCAGTACTTTTATTCTCAACAATATTGATTTAAAAATCATTTATTGCTCTCTAAATGCTCTGTTTGTCACTTTTAAAAGTGGTTTCATAATATAATCCAATATGGTTTTTTCGCCTGTAACTATGTCAACTTCGGCTTGCATACCTGCGATGATGGGCAGTTCGCGTCCTTGTGTTTTAAAGACAGTGTCCTTTGTTTTTATTTTTACAATATAAAAAATCATGCCTGAATTGTCTTGTAAGGTATCTGCACTTATGATGTCAACTGTAGCCGGCATTGAACCATAGACAGAAAAATCGTAGGCAGAAAAGCGCACAATAGCGTCAAGTCCTGGCGAAAGAAAGGCAATGTCAGCAGGGCTAAAGCGCGCCTCTATGATGAGATTGTCGTCTATAGGGACTATGTCCATAAGTGTTGCGCCAGGGGCAACAACTCCGCCTAAGGTGGTTTGGTAAATGCGCTTCACAACGCCGCGTACAGGAGTTTTTAATTCCGTTCTTAACACTTTGTCGCTACCCGCCTTGATTAATTCTTGTAAGGAAATAAGCTGTGCTTCATTTTCACCTATTTCTTGATTGTAGTTGAGCAATTTTTCTGCATTATAGCTATTTTGCCTTTCTTGCATTTCCCTTGCCTTTATTTCAAGCCTTGGAATAGAATGTTCAAGAGAAATTAATTCTGATTTTATTTTTTGCACTTCTTGCTCAATGCCTAAGAATTCTAGTTCAGAATACGCGCCTTGCTTCATTGCAACTTCTGCTAAGGCTCTTTGCTTATTCACTAATTCAAGGCTTGCTTCAAGTTGCACTTTCTTTGCTTTGAGCTCAGAAGCTTCTTTGAGCTGTGCTTCTGCTTGTGAGATTAAAATATCAAGTTCTGCATCTTCTTGCTGCTTTGTTGCAAGAAAGATATTATTATGCCTTAGCGTAAGTTCTGCATTTTCCAAAACTTCTTGCGGGTAAAGGGGATGAGTGTTTTCAATAAGTGCTTTTAGTCTTGCTATGGTTGCCTTGTGGTCTAAAGAACGTACAAGAGCTTCGCGGTATTGGCTGCCAGCAGTGACATTTTCTATTCTTGCAAGCAATTGACCAACTTCAACTACTTCGCCTTCTCTGACGAGAATTTCTTCTAAAATACCGCCTTCAAGATTTTGTATAAGCTGTATTCTTTGTGAGGGAACAACTTGCCCAGAACCGCGCACAATGACATCAATATTTGAAAATGCAGCCCACAAAATCAGAATGAAAACAGAAATAAACACTATCCATACAAGTCGTATAGAAGAAGTGGAAATTTCTTTTTGCATAGCTTTTTGCCTTGGACTAAGCAAGAGAGTGTCTTCTTTTAAAGGTTCGATGAAGCCTTTCACTCTTTCAAATAAAGACAAAGAGTGAGGCTTATTTAATGAAGCCCCCTTTTGCTCATCTTGCTTCTCTTGTGGCTTTTGAGGCAGGCTTTGTGTTTTTATATCTACTTCTTTATTTTCCATCTGCTTTATTTTCCACTGGCATAGTCTTTTTTATAGGGAGGATATTTACTATTCTTCCTTCTTCCATTGCAATAACTTTGTCAACAAGATGAAGCATAGAATTTCTATGCGTTGCTATAATAAGGGTTTTGCCTGCTAGATAAGGCTGTAAACGCTGAATAAGCAATTTTTCGCTTTCAATGTCGAGATTACTTGAAGGTTCATCAAGAATAATTATTTCAGGATTTCCTATCAAGGCTCTTGCAAGCCCAACTGACTGCGCTTGCCCACCTGAAAGCCCAATGCCATGCTCGCCAACTGGCATATCAAGTCCAAGAGGGTGCTTAGATGCAAAGTCCATAACACCGCACATGGTGGCTATATTGAGTAAGTTTTGTTCTGAAAAAACAATATCATCAGCCCACGCATCACAAATATTTGAACGTATAGTTCCGCTAAAAAGCGTCACTTGCTGAGGAAGTATGCCCATATTTTTGCGTATAGCGCGCATAGGCGCGAGACCCATTTCAACAGCACCGTAAAAAGTTCTGCCGTCTGTAGGTAAATAAAGCCCTGCTGCAAGCTTAGTGAGCGTTGATTTACCTGAACCTGTTTTGCCTACAATAGCGATACGCTCGCCCTTAGCTATGCGCAAGTTCACATTTGAAAGAGAGTAGGTCATTGTGTCTAGGGAAGGAGCAGAGGGGTAGCGAAAGCTGACATTTTCAAAAATAATATCAACATTTTGCGCTCTTTTAAAACTGTGTTGTGGCGGAGTATTTTCAGAAAGAGCAATGTTCTTTTCTTCTTGTTCAAAACCCTTGCTTTTTTCTCTTTCTAATAAATTTTGTACTTCTGTTTGCGTTTTTTGTTGTGTATTTTCTTTTGGCAAATTCATAAGCATATTTAATGATTCAAGACCAATCTTTGCTTTATGCAGATTACTGAGCACATTTACCAAGGAAGAGAGGGGAGCAATAGTGCGCCCTAGCAAGATAACACAAGCAATAAGGCCGCCCATACTCATAGAGCCTGAAGAAATACTGTATACACCAAAGAAAACAATCAATACAGAAGAAAGGGAGGAAAGAAAAAGGTTTGTGTGCGCTGTAACTACACCCAATAATTTAGCTTTTATAGTGCTGTCGGCATTGAGATCTACAATATTATCCCATCTGTCAGACAAGGCTTTTTCAAGGCGAGTTGCGCGCATGGTTTCAAAACCTGCGGCTATTTCACCAAGCAAGGCATTTTTCTTTATGGTATTTTTCATCTGCTCTTGCGTGGCTTTTTTGAAAGAATTTTGTGTGAAAAAAGTAGCACAAAGCATGATGGGAACAGCAATAAGGGGAACGAGTACTAGCCAACCACCAAGCATGCCTATTATTAAAAGATACATCAAGATAAAGGGCAGGTCTAAAAAGGCAATAAGTGTTGTAGAGCCCATAAATTCGCGTATATATTCAAATTCTCTCACCTTTGCTAAAAGTCCGCCTACAGAAGTATTTGGCATAGCATCAAGGCGTACATCACAAAGAATATCCATGAACTTGCCCATCAAGAGCACGTCAGTATTTCTTCCCGCAGTATCAACAAAATAAGCTCTGGCGTTTCTGAGCACAAAGTCAAGAATAAGGGCAATAACAATGCCAAAAGTGAGCACCCAAAGGCTTTCAAAGGCATTATTTGGAACAATTCTGTCGTAGACATTCATCACAAATAAGGGCATGGCAAGGGCAAATAAATTGACCATAAGTGAAGCAATTCCCACATGTACATAAAGAGGGGCAAAGTGCCTTATTATTTCCCAAAACCATTGGGTCTTGTTTTCTTTATGTATATTGTTTTGCACAGATGAATCCTTTTATTCAATTTAGGAAAAAAATATAACATAAATTTGTTCTAAAGTCTATAACACAAGTAATGGCTTGAAATATATAAAGATACGTTTAAAAATAAAAAAAGTGTTCTGGCATATTGTGCACAGAACACTTAAGGTGTGTTTATATAGTTATTCTTTTTATTGAATTTTAGGAGAAATTTCTAATTCTTCAAAAAGAGTTCCAGCAAGCGCGTGTAATTGGTATTGCGCTAAAAGGGCTTCGGAAGCGGCTAATACTGCTTCTATACTTGAAGCAAATGTTTCAGTTTCTGCATCAAGAACACTAATTAAATCTCTTTTGCCTACCTTGAATTGCGCATTGTAGTTGTCTCTTGCAGCTGCACTTGCTCTGCGTGCTTTCACATAGAAACTCTCTTGCTCTTTTGCTGTTTTTGAACGATTGAATACACGTCTTACTTGTTCTTCAAGCATGTCTTTTGAATCGTTTAAATTCTGCTTTGCTTCTCTAATGCTAGCATTGCTTGCTGCAACTATAGCTGTATCTTCGCCGCCGCTGTAAAGATTCCATCTCAAATTAATCATTGCATCCCAAGCAACAATATCTTCGTCACCTGAAGTGTCTTTTGAAGTATAAGATGGGCCTGCATCTAATGAAACTTGTGGCATATACGCGCTTTTTGACGCGTCTTTTGCATGGGTGATTTCATCTATTTGCGCAAATAGTGAGCGCAAGCGGTAGTTGTTTGTCATGCTAAGAGTATTGATTTCTTCAATGTTTTTATAAAGAATTTTTGGCATTGCTACAGCAACAAGTTGTTCTGGAGCTTTTTGCCCTGTCACTCTTCTGTAATTGATTTGAGCTGCTTCTAAACCTTCTTCGTGAGCCAAAAGTGTTGCCTTTGCGACATTTAATCTACCTAAGACTTGATCAACTTCACCAGTGCTTGAAAGCCCTTGCGCAACTCTGTTTCTTAATAGAGAAAGTGTGCGGCTGTGAGCACTTACATGATTTTTTGCTAGCCTTACTAATTCTTTACGGCGGATAAGGTCAACGTGTGCAGTAATGGTGTCAAAGGCTAAGGTATTTGAAATGTCTAGTGCATCGAAACTTCTTGCTTCCAATGCAGACTTACGTCCTTTCACAGTAGAAGAAACCCTTCCGCCTGACCATAAATTAAGGCTTAAAGTCATGCCAAGTTCAGCTGTATCTATCACATCATCAAAAGAGTTAGTGTCCTTGCTTTGCGAAGATTCTTCTTGCGCAAAACCTGCACCAGCCCACACATCAACAGTTGGTAAGTGCCCTGCTTGCGCTTGGCGGATTTGTTCTTTTGCTATTGCTGTGCTTTCTAAACTCGCTTTGATTTTTGGGCTGTACTCAAAAGCGCTTTGTAAGCTTTGCATTAAATCTACTTTTCCATGCCCATCTGCATAGGCAGGAGTAGAAAATAAAGAAAGCAAAAGGAGCAATGATGAGGTTTTTAATAAATACTGAATTGGCTGTTTCATAGTATTTTTCCTTTTATGAATGTATATATGGTAAAAAGTATGTTTTTTAATATTATTTACATAGCAAAAAAAACAGTTCTTGTCAAGAGAAGGAAAAGTTGCCTTTTTATGATTTGATGTATTTTCAGTGTGTTAGCATGCTTTTGTGTTTTTAGAAGTCTTCATCATCAGCAAAGCGTTGTGCTATAACAATAAGTATTTCTTTGATTTCAAAAAATGCTTCCACTATTTCAGGGTCAAAATGTCTGCCAGATTCTTCCCTAATAATGTCCAGAGCAGTTTCTTGAGACATAGGCGCTTTGTAGCATCTTTTTGAAACAAGGGCGTCATATACGTCAGCCAAGGCAGTTATCCTTGCTTCCCAAGGAATTTGTTCACCTTCTAAGGCCGGAATATTGGAATCACCTGAATAGCCTTTTCCATTCCACTTTTGATGATGGTGTAGGGCAATATTGAGAGCCATTTTATCGAGATTTGACGTGGGATTTTTAAAGAGTGAAGCACCTAAAGCAGTATGCTTTTTCATTTCCTCAAACTCTTCTTCACTTAATTTGCCTGGTTTTTTCAAAATATTATCAGGAATACCTACCTTGCCTACATCGTGTAACATAGCGGCATGCTTGATAGTATCTTTGGTTGTGCGGATTTCTTCAATAGGCACATTTCTTTTTTCTGCCCAGCGCTGATAAAGTTCAGATGAAACAGAGCCTACACGCATAACATGGCCAGCCGTTTCAGCAGGGTCGCGCAAACTTGAGGTTTCTAGCATGCGTACAATAAGTTCGGTTGCATTGCGGTTTCTTTCTATAGTGTCAGCTGCAAGTATGGCAATTTGCTCAACTTGCGCTTGAATGAGCGAGGTGAAAGGCTGAGGTTTGCCGTATTCATCAAGACTATTAATAAGTTGCAAGACACCAATAACATTTTTGTTAATACCAATAAGCGGCACAGCAAGAATAGAAACAGTGCTGTAGCCAGTTGTTTTGTCAAATTCGCTATTAAACTTATAAGGCACATTGCTTGGGAGTGAATACACATTTGGAAGATTTAAGCTTATCTTACGAAGTGCAACATAGCCTGCAATAGAGGTTTTGTCTAAGGGTATGCTTGAATTAAGATATATCATCTTATTGGCAGCAGAGCCTGGGAATAGGGTTTCGTTTTGGGCATAAGAAAAAGCCAGTCTATTTGATTTGTCAAGCAAGTAAATTGTTCCTGCATCGGCATGCCCAAAGGAACGAGCCTCTGTGAGAATCCTTTCAAGCACCAAACCATAGTCGGCATAACGTGAAACCTTACGACTAAATGCACACATAGGACATGCGTATTGCGCTCTTGGGTCTTCGGCTTTATCTATTTGTACATCGTGATTGACAACCATGCCATCATAAGCAAGAGCCATGCTATAGGGAACGACACTATGCTTTTTATAAAGCGAAAGAAGGTATTGATCGAGTTCCTCATCTGTATGTTCAGGATGATGATGAGTAAAGAGCAAAAGCTTTGCCCCAACTCTTTGTGTATGCTCAATCCACTGGTCCATTGTGCTGTGTCCCCAGCCTACATGGCTTTCGTACTCGTAATCAAAGAAGTGGCTGTCACCCAAAATAACATCAGAGCCCTTCATAAATTCTTCAATTTTTTTGACCTCTTCTTCAGTAGCTGTGCCCCATTCATGGTCACCAGAAAAGAAGAAGCTCCAGCCATCAGCTGTGACTTTATAGGCTACATTTCCGCCAGGGTGACTTGTTACGCATGTTTCAATGAGAGCAGAGCCAATCTGAAAGGAAGAATTAGGCTCAAATTCAGAAATAGAATGTCTTTTTTCTAATTGTTTCCACACAACAGGAAAATAGGAAGAAGTAAAAATAGTTTCAAAAGTGTGTTGCCATTTATGTGTTCCAAAACTAGGTCCGTAAAAGTTGACATTCCAATCTTTCATAAATAAAGGTTTGAAAGCCGTCACTCCATACATATGATCCCAATGGCTATGCGTGAAACAAATTGCGCACTTATTATATTTCTTTTCTTGTAAAATCCGTGTTCCAAGGTCTCGTATTCCTGTACCTGCATCAAGGATAATACAATCACCCGAATCTGTAATGATTTCTATACAAGTAGTGTTTCCGCCATAGCGAATTTTATCAGCATTAGCATTTGGTGCAGAGCCGCGAGTACCCCAAATTGTTACTTTCATGTTATCTCCATAGGAAAAAGCATAGTATGGTATAAATATGGTTGGCGCACAATATTAGTGCCGTGTGCCTTACGACAAATAGCCCGAAAAGAGGCTTTTGTCAAATATACGCTTATATCTGATTGAAATACTTTTAAGGCTGTTTTTGCTTAGAAAAGCAAGGAAAGTAGGGAGATTACTTATTGACATTTCGAAGATTTTCGTTTAATTTAAAAAAAAATGTAGAGTAGGTGAAGACTGTGAAAACCTTTCTCCTTGTGTTATTTATTGCATTTATAACACTTTCCTTAGAAATAGATACTGAAAAATTCAGTCAAGATGATTCAAAAGTTGAAAAAGACTTTATCTCAAGGCTGGCTTTTTGGCTGCCTGATGATAAAAGCGAAGAAGAATTGAAAAAAGAGCAAGATGATTATCTAAAAAATGCTGAAACTCTTGATCTTTCTGCCATTGAAAAAGCAACACGCGCCATCGAAGGGCAAAGTCTTGAACAAGAAGACTTGCTGGCTTTGGATGCGAAATATAAAGAAATCATTGAAGAACCACAAAGAAATGAAGAAGGAGCAAAAGAGCTTAGTCAGCCGTTTTTTGAAGATTCTACTATAGTTGTAGAAGAAAGAAGCCCTAAGGCTACTACACAGACAAGCGATGCTAGCACTTCTTCTTTATATGAAACAACACAAGAGCAAAGTACTCTTGTAAGTGAAGAGGAACTTATTGAAACAGTTCAAAGTCCTCCAAAGGCAACAATTGAAGTTGATGAACTTCATTCAACGCAAATAGGTCTTGAAGGCTATGAAGTCACAAGAACTCCTTCCCTTGTTATCACAAATTTCACCTTGAGAAATATGGTTGAATCAAGGCATAGGGGCGTGTTTTCCTTCGCGCTCATCTTAGAAGATGGACAAAAAGAGTATCTTGAACTTTCACCAGCCACCTATAATTTTTTACGCATTGTTGCTAAAAATTACGAAATCCCAATTCCTGAAAGATTAAGCAAAAAAGCAAGTAGAGCTTACGGCTTTTTGCTTGAAGTAAAGAATCAAAACAATAAACTGCTTTTAAGCAAATTGTATACATTTTAATTTAAGAGGTTTGTATGAGTACAAGTGAAAATAAAGATTCACAAGCAAAACAGGGTTTTGTTTTGCCTAAAAAGAAAAAAAAGCAAATATCAAGTAGTGTGTTTGCAGGGCTTTTGCTCTTGCTCATTATGGTTGGAGCGCTTTACTGGTTTCAACAACAAGCACAGCTAAAAGAAGAAATGGATGAACTTATTGAAACAGGTAAAAGTATTGGCGAAAATTCGTTAAATTCAAATAAGCAAGAAACAGAAATAAAAGAAGTTGTTACTATCAATGATGAAGCGGCCACGAGTGAAACTGAAAAACAACTTGCGCAAGAACAAGCCGCACCCATTGTTGAAGAAAAGACAGAAAGTGTGACAGAAGTTCCTGCACTAGCAAGCGAAACAGCACAAGTAAACGAAGAAAATGTTGGCACATCAGCAGAAACTACAAATGAAAATCAAGAACAAGCAGAACCTAATGTAAGCCTAAGTGCAAGTCAACCTTTGTTTGAAAATATACTTATGGATGAAGAAGAACCACAAGAAAAGAAGAAAATTGTCGTAGAATTTGATGTTGCAGATGCGAATAAGGCACAGGTAAAAGAGCTTGATTTAAAAGAAATTACCTCTAATTTAATGGCATTTGAAAGCTTAACTGCTGTGAAGAATGCTAATGCGCTTGATGTGCAATTTGGCTTGAAAAACTTAGGTCAACAACAACACAGAGGAAGAATTTCTTTCGCACTCATTCAAGCTGATGGCACAAGAAGCGAAATAACAAACCCGCAAGGAACCTATAGTTTTAGAATGCGTGTTGATAAAAAATATCCTATCCCTGTTACTGCAGAAAATAAAGAAATTTTTGAAAACCCTTTTGCCTTGATTGTTGAAATTAAAGACAGAAATGACAATATCATTCTCTCTAAACCTTATAAATTCTAAGAGTTTGTATGAATACACAAAATCAAAACCACACAGAAAGTGATGTAGTTATCAAGAGCACTAGCTCAAGTAGTCCTCTTCCAAAAGTTGTTGGAGTACTTATGCTTTGCGCTTTAGCTGCAGGCGGTTATTATTATTTTCAATCATCTGAAAATGAAAAAGCAAGGGAAGAATTGCTTGAAACATCTGGATTAATTGGAACTTCCCCAAATCCAGCACAAGAAAGCGCAAGTGATGATGAAAGATTTACTAACAATGCATTAGATGATGCAAGTGCGCAAATCGGACAGCAGTCTTCACAAAAAGAGAGTAGTGTCTCAGCACAAAGCTCTTCTGCGACAGGTTCAGAGGAAGAAGTCGACAAGTATTTAGGCTTTAAAATCGTCACTGAAGCAGACCCAGAAGTACAAGCTGCTATCGATGAAGAAAATCGTCAAAAAGCAAAAGAAAGTTTTGAACAAGAATTACTTGGTGAAGATAATCAAGAGGCTTTAGGCGAAAATGAAGACAGAGGTAGTGTTGTAGATGCGGCAAATAATGTTGTTGCAAGAAGTCAAGACAGGGTGATAAGTGCACGCTTTATTGACGGTTTTGCAAAATACCTTATCGAAAACTACACAGATTTTAGCAAGGCCTCACCAATGAAGGCAAGTGCTTTTTATGGTACAAGTCTTCAAGATCTGCCACAATCTGCGGGCATTATACAATCAAGAGAATTTATCATCAATTATTTGTATAAAGCTGATACCTTAGCAAAATTGCATGCTGCATACGAAGACCAATTCCTTACTGCTTACAAAAAGTACGCTCATTCAACATTAGAAAATAATACCACACTAACAAGTGCTCAAGTAAAACGCATGAATGCCTATTATGCAAACTATGCTAGCTCATTAGCGCAAGCATTAAGAGCTATTTCAAGCGTGCCAGACTTCAAAGAGCAAATGACATCAGTCTATGCAGCAGAAAGTGCGCTCGCCCTCGCAAAGGCCTCTTTCGCAAAAACACAAGTTGAGTTTAACGAAGCAAGATATGCAAATAAATCAACCGCTCTCTTGGGAAGGCAGTTGAAAGATCTTGCAAGTGAAATTGAAGCAGCAAGTATAAAACTGAAATCAGAAGAAGAAGAACTTGCTGGAAAAATCATGCAACAAAGCAATATGTCACTTTCTACAAACGACCTTACAAGTCTCTGTAGATGGCTTGCAAGAAGAGAAGCACAAATTGCAAATTATGAAGCGTGGCAAGAAACAAACAGAGAACTTGCAAATATTTTCTCAAATATCTCAGTCAAACTCAAGCAATAACAGTAAAGACGAAAAAGTCTAAGTATTTGAAAATATAGATTAAAATATACATTTCTTTCATTGTATAAAAAAAATATATTTTTGATAAAAAAGTGCTTGACTTTTAGACTTCATTTGTCTATAAAAAACAAGTCGGAAGCTTAGCTCAATTGGTAGAGCGCTGCCCTTACAAGGCAGATGTTACAGGTTCAAGTCCTGTAGTTTCCACCACTAAAAAACAAGGTTCCCTTTTTGAATTTGCTAAGCAAAAACAAGAAGGGAACTTTTTTTTAAATAAAGATAAGGCAAGCCTATTTTTTCGCTTCTTAACCAAAGACAGGGGCAAATCCATTTTTCCGCATTTTTCTGCACTTATCAATGCTAAATACGTTTTTTGTTAATGTTTTAAGAAAACTTCAATGCACTTTTTACTCTATGTTTTGAGAAAACTTGAAGCTCTACTTTGAAGTAGAGCTTATAAAAGCGCAGATGCGCTAGATTTAGTTCAAGATAACACAAAAAACAGTTTTTTAAAAAATGTCTTAGAAGTTTAAGCATATATCAAGCGAGCTTTTATACAGAGTAACCTACTCTGCGCCAAAAAAGCCCGTTTCTCAGCACGGTCCTTCATCTTCTACAATTGTATCCGTATACAAAGGTATTGGGGCTGGCTCTTCCTGCTTAGGAGCACATGCGACAATGGTCAAGAGTGATAAGAATAACAAGAGCAGGTGGAATTTTTTCATCATAACTTTCATTCTCCTTTTTGCGAGAGTTTATATTTAAAATTAAGACTTTTAATAAAAAAGTCAAATTGATTGATTTAGGTTCAATAAAATTAATAATAGGTTTCTAAAAAAATAAAAAATAAAAATTTAAATAGTAATATTGAGGTGTTAGAAAACTTGCTTTTATGCTTATTAAATGTTATTATAAATTTTGATAGAAGAAATCAAAAAGTTTAAATTTTCTTTTTACTTTCCTTAAATTTTTATGGAGGAGTAAGAGTAAGAAGCATGAAAAGTTTTACTTTGAGGAGTTAATATGGGTATGAGCGAAGAGTTTAACGGAGATTTTCTTCAATGGTTGCGTGGCTTTTACTATGTAGTACAAACGGGCTCTTTTTCACGCGCAGGTGAAGTGATGAACAGAAAGCAAAGTTCAATCACCTATCAAGTGAAAAAACTCGAAGATACGCTTGGCGTTAGTTTGTTGCATAGAAAATCAAATCCTTTGCGTCTCACACCTGAAGGTGCACAGCTTTACCCGATTGCAATGAAAATATTTTCCCTCTTGCAACAAATAAGAACTGAAATAGCGCATAATGACGAATTACACGGGCAAATCAGCATCATTGCTTCGTATGGCATTGCAGCGCATTATTTGCCCCCTAAAATCAAAGAATACCGTAAATTGTATCCAAATATCGAAATTGACGTATTGCCTGAAAGAGCTGCCTTTATTCAACAAGCCTATGTTGCTGAAAAAAGCAATTTTGTTATCACACAGCAAGACTTGCTTCCACCTGATGCGCTCTTTTTTCCGATTTTTTCAACAAATCTCTCGCTTGTCACGCCAAAAAACTGGGCAAATCCGCCTTCAACCCCAATCACACTAGAATATATCGCCTCACAGCCTGTGATAGGCCTTGTGCGCGAACAACCGCTTGACTATTGCGTTATGACAGAATTACGCAAAAGACACCTTTCTATAAAGGTAGAGCAATATACAGGCTTCTTCCTCACTGTCTTGCAATATGTTTCTCTTGGTCTTGGTATCTCCATTGTTGACCAAATTCAAGCAGAAACTCCAGGCTTTGATATTGAAACCTATTCACTTGCTCACCTCTTCCCACCGCGTGTCTATGGTGTTGCTTATAGACCGCATCAATACATTCCGCCACATGTGCGTAGCTTCATGAGCTTCTTGCATGATTCTTTTGTGGAAAACTAAAGAAAAACAGAATGTATATGTAAAGTTTTATCTCATCAATTTAATTAAACATAAAGTTAAAGAGCTGTAGTAGTATAGCTCTTTATTTTTTAACAAAAAAATGAGTTCTCTTTTACTTGTTATTTATAAATGGCAGAAAATAAGAGTTGTACGCAAGAAGCTTAAAATAAAAAAGAGCTATATCGCTATAGCTCAAAATTTTTATAAATGGCGGAGAGTGAGAGATTCGAACTCCCGGAGGGCTCTCACCCTCAACGGTTTTCAAGACCGCCGTAATCAACCGCTCTACCAACTCTCCGCGTTAGAAATAAATGCCACAGGCAAGTATAAATGTCAAGATTTTTTTGCAATTTTTTTTAAATAATAAATTCAAGATATTATTTCATTGTAAACAGATTATAATAAACTATTTGTATTGCAGTGTTGTGGGAAAAAATGCTTGCTTGCAAGAAAGGAAGTTTTGTTTAGCTTACATGGGAATTTCCCTACAATCTTTATTTGCGAAAGGGAAAGCCCACGCTAAGTTTATCAACTATTTGTTTCGGCAACATCATGCACGAAATCTCACTTGCAAGCAGCGTGGTTCTTGCTGCATTCACGAAAGGTTTTATCCGCGTAGGGATAATCCCCTCGCTCGCTTTAGATGTTACTTAGGTTCCCAGTAGCAACGCTTAGGGGAAACAATGAGTTCTTCAGCCTTGAGCTTTTTCATTGATTTTTCGACTTCTTTTTTGTCTATACCAGTGAGTTCAGCGATTTTGCCATTATTTAATGGCTCGCCTGCTTTTTTCATTGCTTCTAAAATAGTATTTTCGTTAGACATAATAAACCTCTTATTAGTAATTATTTTTGATAAAGAAAAAGTATACTAATTCATTCTAAGAATCAAGTTTTTTAATCAGCTTAAAAGTATTTAAAGATACATTATTGTATTTCATAAAAAAAGAGGAAAACTTATGTTTTCCTCTCTATATATTTTGTTTACTTATTTCTTCTTTTTGCCGCCCATCTGGTGTCTTGTTTGTGCAGAAAGTTCAGTCTTACGCAGACGTATAGAAAGTGGCGTTACCTCCACACACTCGATTTTAAAGTATAGATTTTGGCGACTTCGTGCACAAAATCCTCGCTTGTGAAAAACGCGGTTTTCACTGCGCTCGCTGAAGCCTTTGTTCGCTTTGCTCACCTACTTCTTTTTTTTGCCGCCCATCTGGTGTCTTGTTTGTGCAGAAAGTTCAGTCTTACGCAGAC
>CAYJHE010000019.1:16264-21266 GCA_964369675.1 uncultured Desulfovibrionaceae bacterium
GTATAGAAAGTGGCGTTACCTCCACACACTCGTCGTCTTTGACAAAGTGTAGGGCGCGTTCGAGGGTCATAGGGCGCACAGGGGTGAGTTGTACGTTTTCGTCCTTTCCGGATGCACGCATATTCGTGAGTTTCTTTTCTTTTGAGCCATTGACGTCAATGTCGTTTTCTCTATTGTGTTCGCCAATGATTCTTCCTTCGTATAAAGGTTCGCCAGGCACAACAAAAAGCTCGCCGCGAGGTTCAAGATTGTAAAGACCATAGGCTACAGCATCGCCAGTTCTGTCGGCAACAAGCGAGCCTGTCACACGAGAAGAAAAGTCGCCGCGGTATTCTTCGTAACCTGCAAAAGACGAGTTCATAATACCTGTACCCTTGGTGTCGGTGAGAAATTCATCACGATAACCAATAAGCGCACGCGCAGGCACGGAATAGGTGAGGCGAACACGCCCTGTGCCATTGTTTATGCAAGTAGACATGCGTCCTTTGCGTATGGAGACTTTTTCAGTGACAACGCCCATATAGGTTTCGTCACAGTCGACATGTAATTCTTCAATAGGTTCAAATACTTTACCATTTTCTTCGCGCATGATAACTTCAGGTCTGCCTACTGTGAGTTCAAATCCTTCGCGGCGCATGGTTTCAACAAGTATTGCCATTTGAAATTCGCCGCGTCCTTTTACAATAAAGGTTTCTTTTTCTAAAGAATCTTCAACTTTAATAGCAACATTGGTAAGCATTTCTTTATCAAGTCTTTCGCGAATCTTGCGCGATTGCACTATCTTTCCTTCACGACCTGCAAGAGGGGAAGTATTAATACCAAAACGCATGGCAACAGTAGGCTCATCAACCATGATTCGCTGAATAACACGCGGATTTTCCTTTGTGCAAATAGTGTCGCCAATGGTTGCGTCTTCAATGCCTGCCATAACAATGATGTCGCCAGCTTGGGCTTCTTCAACATCTGCAAGGCTAAGACCAGAATATATTTGAATTTTAGTTGCTTTTAGGCTCTTTGGTGTTCCGTCTTCGCCAATGCAAACAAGGCTTTCTTTTGTGCGCGCAACGCCATGCCTTACTCTGCCAACAGCTAATCTGCCTAAATAGTCAGAGTAATCAAGATCTGCAACAAGCATTTGAAATGGCTCTTCAGGATTGTAAGAAGGGCCTGGAATTGTTTTAATTATTTCATCAAAAAGAGGGTCGAGATTTACTTGCTCATCATCTTTATTCTTCATTGCAACACCGTCTCTACCAATAGCGTAGAGAACGGGAAATTCTACTTGTTCGTCAGTTGCATCAAGGTCGATGAAAAGGTCGTAAACTTCGTTTAAAACTTCTTCTATACGCGCGTCTTTTCTGTCGATTTTATTCACAACAACAATAACAGGTAGGTTGAGGTCGAGAGTTTTTTTCAAAACAAAACGTGTTTGTGGAAGAGGGCCTTCTGAAGCGTCACAAAGAAGAATAACACCGTCAACCATGGAAAGTGCGCGCTCAACCTCACCGCCAAAGTCGGCGTGGCCTGGGGTGTCGATGATATTGATACGCACATCACCACGAGTGACAGCGCAGTTTTTCGCAGCAATAGTGATGCCTCTTTCTCTTTCGAGGTCCATTTTATCCATAACGCGATCATCGCCGCTCTGGTCTTCTCTGTATATGCCGCTTTGTCTGAACATAGCGTCAACAAGCGTTGTTTTTCCGTGGTCAACGTGGGCAATAATTGCAATATTTCTGATGTTTTCGTTTCTCACTAAAGTACTCAAAGTTCTATCCTTAAATTAATGGTTTAATATGCCTATAAAATTGTAGACGAAATAAAAAAAATGCAGTATAAAAGTTGAAAGAGACTGAATAATTTTATCCTGTCTTTTCGTTCGCATGAAAATAGCTTGTATTTGGCATAGAAGTCAAGTAAAACACAAAAATATTAATTCGAGGTCTAAGCTATGGATTTAGCTACCCTTATTGGGATTATAGCCGGTTTTGGTCTTGTTGGTTCATCAATTTTAATGGGTCCTAAACCTGGTGGCTTTATAGATATTCCGTCTCTGATGATTGTTTTGGGGGGGTCTGTTTCATCTGTTTTGATCTCCTTTCCGCTAGACCAAGTTATTTCAGCTTTCAAAGCGGTAAGCAAAACCTTTATCACTAAGAAGGTTTCACCTAGTGAAGTTATTGATACTATGGTGAAGGTTGCTGAAATTTCCAGACGAGAAGGTCTTTTGGCTTTGGAACGATTGCAAACAGACAATCCTTTGCTTAAAAAAGCAACGCAGCTTATTGCAGACTCCGCAGAGCCTGGACTCATACAAGATACTTTAATGATTGAAATTTCTTCTATGAAGAAGAGGCATAATATCAATGTTTCTATTATGGAAAAGCTTGGTGGTGCTTGCCCTGCTATGGGAATGGTAGGAACGCTTGTTGGTTTGGTGCAGATGCTTGCAAACCTTTCTGATGCGGCTGCTATTGGTCCTGCTATGGCTATTGCCTTGCTCACAACTTTTTATGGAGCATTGTTTGCAAACCTAGTATTTAACCCCTTTGCTTCAAAATTAAAGGCTCGCTCTGTTCAAGAAGAAGTGACCCTACACATTATTTTTGAAGGGGCAAAATCAATTTTAGATAATAACAACCCGCGTTTTGTGTATGAAAAGCTATCGTCCTATCTTCCGCCAAGTCAGCGTGATTCAGCAGAGAAGAAATAATTTTTCTTGTGTGGTTTTTGTTGTATAGAAACGAGAATATTCTCAATTAAATATGGTGTTACATGAGCATTTGCTAAGGAAAAAGTATGGCAGATTTACAAGAAGAAGACGAAGGCGGCGGAGTAGACGAATCTTGGATGGCGACCTTTGCCGACCTAGCTACTCTTTTGATGACCTTCTTCGTGTTGCTTTATTCTATGTCTTCTGTAGATGCAAAGAAGTTCCACGCAACTTTTTCTTCTGTGCGCGATTCTTTTGGTGGCGACCAGATGGAAAATGTCAAGTCAGTGGAAACACAAGAAGAAGATTCGCAGGCAATGAGTTCTGCTCTTGAGTCGTATCAAGAAATGCTTGAAGCGCAAAGACAGAACTTTAACCAGATTCGTTCTTTTTTATCTCAGCAAAATCTTGATAAAACCATTAATGCTGTTTTAGATGAAGGCAAGATTATTTTGCGCATTCCAAATGAGGTGCTTTTTAGGAAGGGCAGTGAATTATTGTCTGCTTCAGCGGAAAAAGCCTTATATGCTTTATTGCAGATTTTTCATAATAAAAGAGATCAAAATATAAATATCAAGGGCTATTCTGACAATAGTCCTGTTCCGGCAGACGCACGCTTTCATGATAATTGGGAACTTTCAGCCTTAAGAGCTGTTAATATATTGAGGTTTTATCTTAATTCAGGAATAGAAACACACAGAATAACTGCAACTGGCTTAGGCGAGCTTGAGCCGCTTTTCCCAAATGATACAGAAGAGCATAAAGCAAAGAATAGACGTGTTGAATTTGTTCTTGAAAAAGAATCGGTGAAGCAATAGTTTGCTAGAGGGAGGTTAATGGTGACAGATTTAGATTTTCATTATGAAGTAAACAATAGTCCACGCATGAGTTACAGGATAACCTATCCTGGCATGACTGTGAAACTAGAACCGCATAATACCGTGTATACAGTGGATAATGTGAGTTCTGCTGGTATTGCTTTTATTGGCGAATCTGATGTGAGCGCTGGTCAATTGGTTCATTTATCTTTACTTATTAATAATAAAGTTTTTATTTCTCACTTAGAAGCACTTGTGGTAAGAGCAGATCGTGAAAATCACTTTACTGGCTGCCTTTACCAGAATCTTACACGCGTGCAAGAAAAAAAGTTAGATATTTTTATTCTTAAACTTCAAAAATACGAAATAGCAAAGCATAAAGCCTTGCAGAAAAAAGCTAAAGAAGAACAAGAAGCAATGGAAGAGAGTGCGCATGACCAAGGTGAAAAAATGTCTTCCTTAGTTTTAAATCCGAAATTTTAAAGAATTTTTGGCAAAATAAGAAGTTAAAGGCGAGTAATGGGGAATATCCTTTATATAAGAGTGAGTGCTTCCACTTATAATGAAGATGATGTAAAAAAGCATTTTCCATTGTTGCATAAGCTGGCGTGGCGTGATGACGATAGATATATACCAGCTTCACAGCGTTATGGTGTGCTTGAACTCATAGCTACTGTGCAAGATGTGTTAGATTTTGCTCAAATAGATATTGAAGTCAAAAATTTTCTCATGGCTGATTGGAAAACGCTTTGTGAAATGAAAAAAGAACTAGAGCAATATGTGCTTGAATGGAAGCCACACAAAGCAAGTGAACTCACATACACTATTGAAGAAAAGCTCGCTGAAATAGAAAAAAATCTGCAAGCAGATAAATATATAAAAACGAAAATCCTAAAAGGTGAATAAGAATGTTAAACAAAGTCCAATTAATCGGCAGATTAGGTAAAGATCCTGAAATGAAATACACAAGTTCCGGCGACCCTATGGTGAACTTCACTCTTGCAACAAGTGAATACGGAAGAGACAGAGACGGAAACAGGCAAGACAGAACAGAATGGCATAATATCTCTGTTTTTGGAAAGATGGCTGAAGTGTGTAATACCTATATAAGAAAAGGCAGCTTGGTCTATCTTGAAGGTTCTATCCAAAATCGTAAATACCAAGACAAAAACGGAAACGACAGATACATTACTTCTATTAATGCGCGTAATGTGCAATTCTTAGATAAAAAAGGTGAAAATAGCGGAAACTTTGATAACGACTATCAAGGCGGACAGCAAAGACAAAGTGCGCCTAGACAGCAAAATAATGCTATGCCTGACGATGATTATGGTTCGCCATTTCCTAGTGAGGCCTCAGCCCTTGACGACATGCCTTTTTAAATTCGATAGATTTCACTTTTTTATTGCGTTATAGAATTTTTTTTGTTCAGTCATGTACGTTTTTTGTGTACACTCCTTCACAAAAAAAA